>JAGNEZ010000042.1 GCA_018003015.1 Phycisphaerae bacterium
GTGGAATTCCAACCCGTCCACTGGGCAACGGCCGGATTCGTGTCAATCATGATCCAGAACCAGCCGGTCCCGTCATCGAGTCCGCTGGGGCTGTTCGCCGCCGCCTCCAGGCGAAAGTAGTAGTAAGTATCGTCGTGGGCGATGGTAATCTGCTTGAAATCGCGATCGCCGTCGCCCGTCGGATCGTCCGGGTAGGGCGCGACGCTCGCCCATTCCGACAGATCGCCGTTGATGGTGATGGCGCCGGAGGCCACCGGGTTGGAGAACGACTCCACCATCCCGGTCGGCCGGCTTTCCGGCGGTATTGCCCCGGTGGTCGAGTAGTGGAAGTAGTCCGTACCGCCCGCATAGCCCCCGTCGGGGTAAATGTCCGTGAACGTGCCGCCCGTGTAGCCGTAGCACACGAAGCGAAACTCCGTCGCAGGCGGCGCGGCGGCGTTG
Source organism: Phycisphaerae bacterium (assembly GCA_018003015.1). Taxonomy (NCBI): domain Bacteria; kingdom Pseudomonadati; phylum Planctomycetota; class Phycisphaerae; species Phycisphaerae bacterium. Next base: position 442 of record JAGNEZ010000042.1, read on the forward strand.
GTGTAGTCGGTAGTCAGCGCGGAGCGCAGAACACGGGCCTCGAAGACCGACGGCGACTGCACCGAGGTGGCGACGAACGCGAAGCCGCCCAGGCCGGAGGTGCAGGTGGATGCCCCCGGCGGCCACCGATTGACGCTCACGGCGCTGTTTGAAGTGAACTCGCCGCCGACCGAAAGACTCAGGCTCCCAAGGAGGTTCCTGCCGGTGGCGATGTTCTCGTCGGTGTCCAGGATGACGCGATAGCCGGCGTCAGTCAGCGGCAGGCTGCCCGCCGCCCGCTCGAACCGGAAGAAGAGGTGAGTGTCGTCGTGAGCCATCCAGGCCTGGACCCAGTCATTGGAGCCGGCGACGGCGTCGCCCGCCGGATCGGGAGAAAACGGCACGACCTCCGCCCAGTCGGTGAACGCCCCGTCAATGACGATCGAATCATCGGGAACCGGGTTCGACCGCTGTTCGAGTTCCCCGGCGTACGACCACAGTGCCGGGCAGGCCGCGGCCAGTGTGACGACAGCCAAAGCCACCCAAGAGTTCTTTCCAGACATGTTCAATCCTCCTCAATGGCCAGTGATGACGGACAGACGCTATCCGCTACGCTAACTCGAAGCCCGAATCACCAGCTGGGGCGGGATCACGACCGCCCGGCGATTTGCGGGCACGGTACCCTTATCCAGCATTTCAAACAGCAGTGAGGTCATTGCTCGAGCCAGTTCCTCCACGCGAAGGTCAATTGTCGTCAGGGGCGGATCCACCAGCGTGCTGATGTCCAGATTGTCACAACCCACGACGGCGACGTCCTCGGGCACGCGCCGGCCGCGATGGCGCAGGGCGGCCATGATACGAGCAGCGTAGGCGTCGTTGACGGCTACAATTCCGTCCACTTTCTGGTCGAGGACAAGGTGGTCCACGGCCGCCTGGGCCAGGTCGGGGGTAAACGGATCCATCCATCCGGCAGCGGTTCGCTCGCCGAGCACCCACACCAGCCGCTCATCGTAGTCAAGTCCTCCCGCAGCCAGCGACTCCCGGTAGGATTCGTGCCGCTGGACGGCGTAGGGAAACACCAGGTTGCTCATGACCAGGCCGATGCGCCGGCGGCCCCTTTCAAGCAGGTGCCTGACGCCCGCTCGACCCACTTCTCGGAAATCCGCCTCCACATAACAGGCCCGTTCTGCCTGGGTTCGCTTGAGCACTCCGGGTTTCTCGTAATACACGACGTTCCCGAACCGGGCCAGGGCGGGCTGGACGAATGCGGCGTAGTCCGGGTGGTTGTGGAAGATGCTGATCACGCCGTCCACGCCGCGGGCCCGAAAATCGTCAAGGTAGTCGCGAACGCGCTCGCGCGATCCAATGGCGTGACCGACAATGAAGCGGATCCCGCGGTCGGCCGCCCGTCGTTCCATCCACTGAATGATGCGAACGTCAACCACCGCCTCGGTATTGATGAGCACGCCCACGGCGTTGCTTCGTTTGCCGGCCAGCTGCCGGGCGATGGGGTTTGGGCGGTAGTTCATCCTGCGGGCGGTCGCCAGCACGCGCCGCGCGGTCCGGTCCGAAATGCGATGAGCCTGCCCCCGGCCGTTGAGCACCAGCGAAACGGTGGTCGGGGAGAGCTTCAGCTTGCTGGCAATCTGCTCAGAAGTGACGGACTTGGAATCAGGGTTCCGCACGCCAGGACTCACTTCCCGTCATCGGTTAGCCTTGAAGATGAGCACGGCATTCTGCTAAACCGCTTTTGCATTAAGATATCAGGCGATTGCGAACCTGTCAACAGGTTTTTGCCGTGATCTTGGCGGCGCCTGCCGGCCGGTCCGTGCCGCACGCTAAGTGGCGGAGTATCCATCGCTTATGCCATCGGGGATACGCCGGGGCCATCCACGCGGGTGACTGAATCGACGAGCCGCGTATTCGACGTGGGGTCTCTCCAGGCATGGCGACGGCGAGGCCGGGCCGGGCATCAAGGCGAGTCGTTGGGGAACTAGCTGCGAGCCGGTGCAGCATAGAGGGAAGAGGCGGTAGCCATACGAAAGCCAGGGCGTGGATTCAGGCGTCGGGGAGCTTCTCGTGACGCGTCAGGATGTGGCTGGCCGCCGTCATCCGGCAGTCCACCGGCGGAGTGGCAGTCCAGGCAGCCACTCTCTAAAATGGAGTTCAGCAGGTCTCATCTGGCAGGGTACCATCATGTGCAAGCCCTTCCCCGGAAGCCGCATCGTCCCGAGAAGCCGATTGGATCACGCGAGGTCGCGACGCACATGGGCTGCATGTGGGTTGTTGATCGTACTGACTACCGCCTGCCGGGAGCAGTCCGATCCGTCTCGATCCCGTTCAAGAGCCTCAACATCCACGGCGGCCGGTTCTGCTCACGACACGGCTCCGGCCTTCGATCATGGGGCCACGGCTCGAAAGCCGCCGCCGGGATCGGCCGAGCGGGTCCGCGAGCGGGCCGAGATGGTGGAAACGCAGTTGCGGCAGCCCGTTGACGGTCGAGAAGCCATTCGCGATGAGCGAGTGTTGGAGGCGATGGCGATCGTCCCTCGCCATCTGTTTATCCCCGAACGGATGCGTCGGTCCGCCTATCATGATGGGCCCTTGCCCATCGGCCATGACCAGACCATCTCGCAACCTTATATCGTTGCCTTGATGACGGAAGCCATCGGGTTGCGCTCAGGCGAACGTGTTCTGGAAGTCGGCACGGGTTCGGGCTATCAGGCGGCCGTCTTGGCTCACCTCACATCGGAGGTCTACACGATCGAGATTGTTGAGCCTTTGGCCGAGAGAGCTCGGCGAACACTGCTCGAACAGGGCTACGAAGAAGTCAAATGCCGCGCGGGGGACGGGTACAAGGGCTGGCTCGAAGCGGCACCGTTTGACGCGATTACGATCACCTGTGCCGCGCCGGAGGTGCCCGCTCCGCTCTGGCAACAGCTCAAGACGGGAGGTCGTCTGGTGATGCCCTTGGGCGAAGCCGGCCATGTCCAGCAACTGATCCTTCTGACCAAGCGGGCCGATGGCGGCCGTCACGAGCAGCGGATCATCCCGGTTTCGTTCGTACCCATGACCCGTGAGCGGGGGGCACGCTGATCCCCCGCGGTCTCCCGGTGGTGCTCTGGACCTGGTGTACTTGGGGCTGGGGGCGAGGTGGTCGAGCGGCGACCGGGCTTGTTTTCGGGTCAGCGGGGCGGACCGGTGCTTGGGTTACAGGGACGTTTACCCTGCTACGTGCCGGTCTCGAGTCAGTTCGACCTTCGCTCTCCTGGAAACAACGAGGCATCCGGTCTGTGACGTGGCCGCGGCAGCCAATTGCGGCGGGCCGTGTTTCAGCCCGCGGCGTCGGGTTGGCGGTCTGCGCAGCATGGTGCCGAGGTGCATTGGATTGACGATGTCGGTAGGCTGGTGACCTGGGATGGGGGGAGGTCCGTCTGCCGCGGGATGTGCCACCTCGGGTGGCGACTCTGGCTTTGAAGGACGGTGGGCGAGGAGACGCCTCGCGTGAGGTGACCGCCGGATCACACCGTCGCTCGTGGGCACGCCACAGGTCATGGCAGCATCGAGCAGCAACTCAGCGAAGGTGTTGGCCGAGAACCGCGGCTTCGTGCGGCGTGACGGCCTGCATTTCCTGCTCAACGGGCAGCGGATTCATGTCGCCGGTGCCAACAGCTACTACCAGATGATCCATCGCCGGACCGGTCATGCTGGGGCGGACGAGATACTCGATGAGATGCAGGCTCGCTCGATGACCGTGCTGCGGACCTGGGCGTTCCAGGACGAGGTTGAGCAGGGTGGGTGCCTGCAGTGTGCGCCCCATCGGCGGCTTGGTCGTAGGGAGCGCCCGATCGACTTCATTGACTCGGCCACGCTGATGGCTCTGGATCAGACCCTGGCGGCCGCCGATGCCCGCGGCATCCGGGTGGTGCTCACGCTGGTCAACAACTGGGATGACTACGGCGGTATGAACCGCTACACAGTCTGGCGGTACGGCTCGGTTCGCCACGACGCGTTCTACACGGATTCGACCATCCGCGGCTGGTTCAAGGACTTCATCGCCCTCCTTGTTCATCGTGTGAACACGGTCAACGGCCGGATGTACCGCGACGAACCGACGATCTTCGCATGGCAATTGGCGAACGAGGCCCGTTCGAGTTGGAACCTGGCCGGAGCCCTCAACGACTGGATCGGCGAGATGAGCGCGTACATCAAGAGCGTCGATCCGAACCACATGGTGAGTACTGGCATCGAGGGCTTCTACAACACAGGCCATGCCGAATGCAATACGGACCTTTGGATGTGCGCTTGCGGACAGGACTTCATCGACAACCATCTGCATCCCTCTGTGGACTATGCCAGCTGTCACATCTGGCCCCTGAACTGGGGCTGGGATCCGATCGGCCACACGACATGGGCGATGGCCAAGGCCCGGCAGTTTCTCCAGCAGCGCATCGACCATGCCCACGATGTGCTGGGCAAGCCGCTGATGGTTGACGAGTATGGCGTTCCGCGCGACAACCACGGCACAGGCCCCTCCGGAGGGCCGACCACCGTTCGCGAACGGTTTTTCCAGGATCTCTACTACGCTTCGTGTGAAGCGTCGGCGAGCAGCGGCGGACCATTGGCGGGCACCGCCCTGTGGATGATCCTCGATGACGCTACGGCTTCATGGGATGACGGCAACGGCGTGTTCCTGCCGCAGGATGTCGCTCTGGACGCCATCATCAGCGCTCATGCCCGACGCCTATCCGGGGTGGTGGACCTGGAGTGCGTTTGAACACTCTCGTGAGAGGGCTCTGCGGAACATCCATTTGGCCGAGGCCGGCCGGGTCGGCGAGATGGATCTGCTCAACCCGGCGGTGATCCGAGGGAGGTGATCGTGAAGAACAAGCTGCGTCAGGCGTTGCTCGAGCGCAAGCTGTGTCTTGGAGCATGGATGCAGATTGGCCATCCAGCCTGTGCCGAGGTCTTTGCCCGGGCCGGATTTGACTGGGTCTGCGTTGACCTGGAGCACGGTGCGATCGATTTGGAGACGACGGCGGACATCTTCCGTACTCTTGATGGTTTCGACTGTGTGCCGGTGGCGAGGTTGCCGCTCAATGATCCGGTGTGGATCCATCGCACGCTGGATGCCGGAGCCCGCGGGATCATCATCCCGATGGTCAAGACCGCCGGGGAAGCCGAGGCCGCCATTCGCGAGAGCAAGTACCCGCCCCGCGGGGCCCGCGGTTACGGATACAGCCGGGCCAACATGCATGGAATGGAATTTGTTGAGTACATCGCCTCGGCCAACGATGAGATCGCCATGGTGATGCAGATCGAGCACAGGGACGCGATTGCGAACATCGATGCGATCCTCGGAGTGCCCGGCGTTGACGGGGTATTCATCGGGCCGCTCGATTTAAGCGGTTCGATGGGGATCACCGGCCAGGTCGATCATCCGCAGATGGTCGCCGCGCTGGACACTTACCGTGCCGCCTGCAGGAGTCACCGGATGGCTGCCGGCATGCATATTGTCCGGCCGAACGAGCAGAACGTCCGCAAGGCGATTGATGAGGGTTACACGCTGATCGCCCTCGGCTTGGATAACGTGTTTCTCGATGAAGGCGCGAGGGCAAGCCTGGCGGCTGCGGGAAGGTGAACACGATGCCTGCCGAGTGTTCGCTGGCGAGGGACGAGGTGCCGCGTGGGGCGCCGGTTCTGCCGATCGAGGATCGTGTTGATCGGTTTCGCCGGTTCTACGCCCGGGCGAACGACCGGCCGTTGTTCGGTTTCTTCGTTGGCAGCGAGTATCCCCTCCTTCGTTACTCGGCGGCGCGGTTCCTGCCCGGCGGCCGGCCGCTGACGCCGGAGGACGTCGACGTCGGGCCGTATCTCCATGACTGCGAGCGGCTATATGCCGAACATGAGGCTTGCGGGGGCGACTTCATCTGGAGTGCCACTGCTTATTGGGGCATCCCGTGGCTGGAGGCCGCCATGGGCTGCCCGATTATCGCCGATCACAGCACGGGTTCGATCCGGTCCGAGCCGCCGGCGGGCTTCAACGGGCCGGACAGCGTCCCCCGGTTCGATGCCTCCGCTCCCTGGATGCGCAAGGTTGTGGAGTTCATCGATCGCTTGGCCGCGCGGAGCGCCGGGCGATGGCCGATTGGTACCACGCGGATGAGAGGCATTGCCGATCTGCTCTCGGCCCTCTACGGCGGGGCTGCTTTCATTTACGCCATGATGGATCGTCCGGATGAGATCATCGAGATCGGCCGCCGGCTGACCGATTTCTGGATTGCCTGTGGCCGAATGCAACTCGAGCATGTGCCGCCGTTTCATGGTGGTGTCGGGTCCTTTTATTACCACATGTGGGCTCCTGAAGGTACCATATGGCACCAGGAGGACTCGGCCGCCCTGCTGTCCCCTGGTTTGTACGGCCGATTTATCCGCCAGCACGATCAGCGGATCGCCGAGTCCTTCACCGGCTGTATCATGCACCAGCACCCGACCGCGTTCGTGCCGACGGATTCCTACCTCGACATGCCCTTCACGGCCCTGGAATTGCACGTGGACGAGGGCGGGCCGGATGTCGCGGCACTGGAGCCGGTGCACCGCAGAATCCTCGCTCGCAAGCCGCTCTTGATCTGGGGGCACCTCAGCGACAACGAGCTGGACCGGATCTTCACCCGGCTGCCGAAGGAGGGACTGGCGGTGATGACTTGTGTGGATGGACCGGAGGAGGCTGGACGGTTGTGGCGGCGGTATGTCGGGTGAGGGCGGAGGCCTCGCCCTCTAGGAACTCTGGGCGCGGCCCCGAGATGGAGCTGGCGCGTTGAGGCCTCTCGCAGGAGACTCGCGATGGATGATCGATCGGACCAGGGGATGGACGGATTGCCCAGGCTGGCGTGGTATCAGGGGGTCACTCCGTATCAGTGGTGGGTCTTTGTGGTTGGAGCGATGGCCTGGTTGTTCGACTGCATGGACCAGCGGCTGTTTACCATGGTTCGATCGCCCGCGTTGTCGCAACTGCTCAACTTGCCGGAGAAGAATGCCCTGGTGGTCGACTACGGCACCTATGCCACCGCGGCCACCATGATCGGCTGGGCGGTCGGCGGTTTGTTCTTCGGCGTGGTAGGCGACCGCTGGGGGCGCGTCAGAACGTTGTCGGCGTCGATCCTGGTCTATTCCCTGTTCACCGGTCTTTGCGGCCTTGCGACGACGGGGTGGGATTTCTGTCTCTACCGATTCCTGATGGGCAGCGGCATTGGTGGAGCGTTTGCGGCCGCCGCCACGCTGATTGCTGAAACCATGCCTGATCACTCCCGCTCCACCTGCCTGGGGCTGTTCTCGGCGCTGTCGGTGCTGGGGAACATGATCGGCCTGGCGATCGGCTCGCGGGTCTTCGATCCAGGCAGACTGTATCTGGCCGGACTGTCCGGCAGCGGGGGCATACCTGGCTGGAGACTGGCGTTCTTCGTCGGGGCGCTGCCGGCCCTGCTGGTGGTCTTGGTTCTGCAGACGCTTAAGGAATCCGAGAGGTGGCAAAAAGCCCGACGGACGGCCGCAGAGAACCTGGAACGTCAGCTTGGTGACCTGGGCAGCCTGTTCCGCGATCGCCGGTGGCGGACGAACACGATTGTCGCGGTGAGCATGGCCACGGCGGGTATCGTGGGTGTCTGGGGCGTCGCGTTCTGGTCGCCTGAACTGATCACGTATGCCCTGATGCCCGCGGGAGGCATCGAGAATCTGCCCGCCGCCGAGCGGGCGGCCATGACGGCGAGAATCGGCCAGACCAGGTTCCTGGGCAACCTGTTCCAGGATATCGGTGGCTTTCTGGGTATTCTGAGCTTTGCCCCGGTCGCCAATCGCATCGGCCGGCGGAAGACCTTTGGGGGGGCGTTCATCATCTCATTTGTTCTGATCACCTACGTCTTTCTGACCCTCGACTCGGGCTTGAAGGCTTACATCGTGCTACCGATCATGGGCTTCTTTAGCCTGAGCATCATGGGCGGCTTCGTGGTCTACTTTCCTGAGATCTTTCCCACGCGCCTGCGCTCGACGGGTACCGCCTTCGGGTACAACGTTGCCCGCCTGTCGGCGGCGATCGTGATGCTATCGAGCAACCAGATTCGCGAATGGCTGGCCGCGCTGCAGTTCGAGCATCCCTTCCGCGTTGGTGCCGTGGTTGTGAGCACCGTTTACTTCGCTGGACTGGTGGTGCTGATCTGGGCTCCCGAGACCAAGGGCCAACGCCTGCCGGAGGAGTAGCGGCTATTGGATCGGATGGACCGGTCGGTCAATCCTTTTCGCCGCGCCCTCCCCCGCAGGCACTTCATGGCCCACCTGGAGATGGCGTGCGTCCGGGCGACATCGCCGGGTGACCGACTGCGGGCGGGTATGTCCGAGCCGGCTCTGCAGCGTCAGCGACACCACGCGCGCCTGCCCCACGTGCTGCACGGCGTGATCTCGCCGGGTCGAACAGAAGACCGCTGAGTTCTCCTAACGCCTTGTCCGGCAACAAGTTCAGCTGATTCTGTCTTTCAGACGACGGTTCCGGATGTGGTGACGTGCTGCCGCTGGTGGCACTCCCTTGTGAGCTTGTCGGTGCTTGATCCGAACCAAGATGAGGACGACGCTGGGTTTCTCTGGTCGACAGGTCTCGCGTGGCGGCGGGCCGCTTGCTCGCATGTCGCTCACTGGTGTCCACGCTTGCTTGGCACATGCGCTTTCCCGGCCGGCCTGTGGTAGTATTCGCGTCGTGGTTGGTGGATTGGGGCGACGATCGGCTGACCGCGACGTTCGCTGCGGAGATGTACTGCCCGGAAAGGGAGAAGAGACTCGATGGCGGCGGCTCGGCAGACGCCGGGCGGAGACATTACCCTGACAGGAGTGGCCATGGATTACCGGAAGTTCGTTGAGGATAGGGTCAGTGAGATCAAGGCAACCGTAGGCTCGGCGATTGCGATCAACGCTTTGAGCGGCGGTGTGGACAGTTCCGTCGTTACGGCGCTGGGGCATCGGGCGCTGGGCAATCGGCTGAAGACCGTCTTCGTCGATAACGCCCTCATGCGTCAAGGCGAGCCTGAACGAGTCCTCAAGACCTTTCGGAATATCGGAGTTCCCGTCGAGTCCGTGAACGCCCGTGAGGAGTTCCTGGGAGCCCTGGCGGGCCTCGCGGACCCGGAGGCGAAGCGTGAGGCCATCACGAGCACTTTCTACTCCAAGGTGTTTTCCCGCCTCGTCAAGGAATCGGGGGCGAAATTCCTGTTGCACGGCACGATTCTCACGGACATTGAAGAAACCGTGGCGGGCATCAAACGCCAACACAACATTCTCGAACAGCTCGGGATTTCCACGGAGCGGGCCTATGGATACGCGGTGCTGGAACCACTCAAGACACTCCGGAAGGACGACGTTCGCGAGGTGGCCAAGGTCCTGGGTCTTCCGCCGGAGATCTGGCAACGGATGCCGTTTCCCGGCCCTGCGCTGGCAGCGCGAATCGTGGGAGAGGTTACACGCGAACGCCTGGACGTCGTGCAAGCGGCGACGGCCATCGTGGAAGAGGAGCTTGGCGAATGCGGAGCGTTTCAGTACCTGGCCGTCCTGCTGAACGATCGAGCGACGGGCATCCGTAACAACAAGAGGGAGTACGGGCACATCGTCGTGGTGCGATGCGTGGAGAGCAAGGACGCGCGCGAAGCGGCGGTGACGCGTCTTGGCTGGGAGAAGTTGACACGGATCTGCGAGCGTATTACGGCCATCCCGGGAGTGAACCGCTGCCTGTATGACCTCACGCCGAAACCTCCGGCAACTATCGAGTACGTGTAGTCAACGGCCGCGCGTCGCGACCAGGGAGAAGGTATGCCCTCATTCTCCCTCGCAGTGTGGCTCTGCCCGTATCCTCTTCGCGGATGATCTCGTGGGACGTGCTGGGTCGCTCGGAGGGTGTGAGGGCCGATGTCGACGTGAGCCAGGTGGCCCGGCTGGCAAGCATGAGGCCGAGAACGGACGCAAACCGCTCTGCGGAGCACCATCCACTTCAGGAGGCCACGGGATTGCCCCGGGTGCGCGCGTGGCCGCCGGGTGGCGCCTCGAGCTGGGTGTCCGGCTCGGTGTGTACCTCTGGAGGAGGGGAGAGGGGCTCTCAAACCATCTTGGCATGGCAAAACAGGGGCGTGCGGCCGCACTCACGGGCTCTTGACGTCGCCGACCAGAACGATAGCTTGTGTGTACCCGGTGGTTCGTGGTGGTGGGGACCGGGGAGGAGAAGGCACGTGGCCAGGATTACCCGCCGCATCAGGATCCACAACGACCTTGCCGAGCTGGTTTTCGATCCGGATCTGCCGGGTCGCGGACAGACCCTGTTGCGGATTCACGGGCATACGTACGGCCCGTGTGATCCGGTTGGCCGGGTTCCCGCGTGGGAGCTCGTGGCCTTTGCCGTTCCGGCCGAGGAGCTCTGCACCGGGCGCCGGCCGTACGAGGAGCTGACCGAGCAGGCCGTGTTCTTTGGTGAGGCTCCACCTCCCGCGCCCGCTACGCCTGCAGACTACGCGGACTGGGCAGCCCGCAAGGTGGAGGCCTGGCGGTTCATTGCTCAGTTTCTGGCCCCCATCGATGCCCGTGCCATCGAACGGCTGCGCGCCCAGAGTCGACGCCGGCCTAACGGACGACGCACTGAATCACGTTCAGGATCAGCGAAACGCCGCCAACCATGACCACCACCAGGAACCACATGAGCGGGATTGAGGAAGGCGAGGTTTCCTGGTCCTGACCGGCGGCCGGACGGTTGTCGGGGGCCCGCTCGCCTGTCTCATCTAGCCGGGTCAGCAACTTGGATTTGTCGTGGGTTTGCGCGTGCACGGGAGGGTCGCCTCGAGCCAGGGCCTCGAGATCTTGAATCAAGGCACCCAGCGTGGCGTATCGGTCCGCTCGATCCTTGGCCATCATCGTCTCTATGACTTCTCCGACTCCCGTGGACAGGGAAGGTCGCACGTGATCTGGCGGCACCAATCGCGCGTGGAGGTGCTTGCGCATGATTGTGGCGGGTACAGGCCCATCAAAAGGCACGCGTCCGGTGATCATGTGGTAGAAGGTCCCGCCTAGGCAGTAGATGTCTGCGCGGAAATCGATGTCGCTGTTCGCGCGTATCTGCTCCGGGCTGATGTAGTCGGGCGTACCGTAGACTCGGCCCAGTTCGGCCGTTGCCGCCTTGACATCCGTCGTGCGCCGGGCAAGGCCGAGATCCGCCAGCTTGGCCGTGCGGTCCTTCGTCAGCATGATGTTCGACGGCTTGACGTCCCGGTGGACGAAACCACGAGCCGCGGCATGCTCCAGGGCGCGGGCCACCTGGACGACGATCTCGAGGGCCTCCTTCTCCGCATAGACCTTCCCTGCCGACAACTCCTCTCCCACCGATTTGCCATCAATGTACTCCAGAACAAGGTAATGGTACCCTTCCGTGGTGTCGACATCGATGACCTGCACGATGTTCGGGTGGCTCAGCTTGGCCGCCGCGCGTCCCTCCTCGTGGAAACGCTCAACGAACTCCGGCTTGTCGGCCAGCTTTCGGGTCAGGACCTTAATCGCCACGATGCGATCGAGGCTCAACTGTCTGGCTTTGAATACTCTGGCGGTGGCCCCGGCTCCGAGCTTGGCGAGAACCTGGTAGCCGGGAAAGAACCGTGATTCGTCCGCGATCGGTTCCTCCTGCTCCATACCCAGACGCTGCAATTGACGACGGGTCAGCAGTCCAGCCTTGAGCATTACCTCCGCCAGGCTGACATGGGTAGCACCGCGGGCAAGCTCGTGCTGCTTTTGCAGGCAGGCGTCAAGCTCCCGTTGAGTCATGAGTCTTCGGGTCACGGCCAGCCGGCCGATCTGGGTCTCGCTCATTCGATCTGTCATGATGACTGCTCTCGATCTACGGCCGTCATCGTTGAGGTCGCAGGGAGGGTGTGGCTTCCTGTCGTCCTCCCTGGCCCGCCTAATCTTCGGGCAATCGCGGGGTCGCCTCTTCGGCCGCCGCGCCCGACAGTGCGGTGAGCTCGTCGACCAGTCTCCTCATGCGTTTCGCGGCTTCGATTCCCCGGGTGAGGACAGTTTTGGCCTCCGGGGTCAGCTGTCCTCGGTACCGGGACTGCAGGTCGTGCAGAGTTTCTGTGATCTCCTGGAGCGGAGCCCGGAACTCGACGGCTGCCACGTCCGCAAACTCCCTGATCGTCGCGTTCGTATAGGCGAGTTCCTTCGCCCGATTGGCCAGAACGGCTTCGGTCTGCTTGCGGTCGATCGCGTAACGTATCGATCGTTCGAGGAGGGCCGGGTCAACACGGCCCTTTTCCAGGTAGTCGACGGCCCCGGCCTCCATCGCCTTCATGTCGATGAGCAGATCGCCCTGGCCGGTCAGCAGGATCATCGGCGTCTGGCAGCCCCGGGCAAGGACCTCGCGGATGAACTCGAGGCCGTCGCGGTCGCCCAGGCGGTAGTCGATGAGGCATACGTCGTATTGCCGCTGGGCAATTCGCTCGAGGCCGCGCTCATACCGATCCGCCCAGTCAAAAGCACAACCCATCGCTCGCACGATGTCGCGGATGAGAACGTGATCATCCGGGTCATCGTCGACCAGCAGCACCTTCCAGTCACGTCGGATCATGATCGTTCAGCTCTCCTTCGGATGGCAGTGCGACGATCTCAAACCAGTACCGGCCGATGAAGCGCACGATCTCGACCAGCTTGTCGAACGTCACGGGTTTAGTGATGTAGGAATTGGCTCCCGTGCCGTAGCTGCGGATGATGTCCTCCTCCGCGTGGGACGTGGTGAGCACGATGACCGGAATGGCTCGAAGGGCGGGATCGTTCTTGATCTCTCTGAGGGTTTCGCGGCCGTCCTTCTTCGGCATGTTCAGGTCCAGGAGGATGATGCCGGGGCGTGGTGCCGTCTGTGGGTCGGCGTACTTGCCCCGACGTTTGAGGTAGTCCATCAGCTCTTCGCCGTCGGATACGCACCGCAGGTCGTTGGACAACCGCGCCTCCGCCAGGGCGTCTCGAACCAGCATGACGTCTTCCGGGTCGTCTTCGGCCATCAGGATCGAAATGGGTCTGGCTCCCGTACTCATGTTGAACTCCCTCCGTGCTCGATCGGAAGCGACACGATGAAGGTCGCACCGCGGTCGGGTGCGCCTCGGGCGACGATCTCCCCGCCGTGGCGCTTCACGATCTTCTGGCAAACCGCCAGGCCGATGCCCGTTCCCTCGTATTCGCCCCGTCCGTGCAGTCGCTGGAAGATGCCAAAAATCCGCTCGGCGTACTTCTCCTCGAAACCGATGCCGTTGTCCTCCACGCTGATTCGGGACATGACGCCGACCGACTCGGCCCAGATCCGGATCCGCGGGCTCACCTCCCTCCGGCGAAACTTGAGGGCGTTGCCGACCAGGTTCTGAAACAGCTGCCGCATTTGGGTCGGATCGGCCTGGACGGTCGGAAGGGCACTCACTTCCACCTGGGCTTCAGACTGCTCGATGCGCACCTCGAGGTCGGACAGAACTTCGCCCAGGACTTCGTTCAGGTCGACGGATACGTGCGGCCGGGCCTGGGTTGTCACCCGTGAGAAGGTCAGGAGATCATCAATCAGGGTCTGCATGCGCCGAGCGGCATTGAGCATACGCCCCATGTAGTCGGGCCCCTGACCCGGCAGGCCCTCGGCACAGGTGGCCTTCAGACGGTCACCGAAGGCCAGGATCTTGCGCAGTGGCTCCTGGAGATCGTGGGATGCCACGTAGGCGAACTCTTCCAGCTCAGCGTTGGACCGAGCCAGCGCCGCGACCTGCCTCGCCACCTCACGCTCCGCCTGCTTGAGCCGGGTGACGTCCCGCCACGTGCAGCGGCCGGCGATGATCCTGCCGGAACCGTCCCGGATGGGTGAGGCCTGCACCAGAACCTCCAGAAGGCTCCCGTCAGCCCGGCGCAGCGTCCGCTCCGCGTTGGACACGTGGCCCGTCTGCACAAAGGCCGCAAACGTGTCCGCCGCCGGAGCCCGGCACTCCGGGGTATAGAGGTCCAGAAACGGGCGCCCCACGATGTCTTCCTTGCGGAGCCCCAAGGCCCCGACGAGGGTGGTATTGCATTCTAATACCTGTCCGCTGGGTGCTTCAAGCACAGCCATGAGATCCGGAGCATTTTCAAAAAGGTCTCGGTACCGGGCCTCGGCCTGAGCCAGATCCCGCGCGTGCCGCGCCAACTCCTCGTTGGCGATGGTCAGCTGCGTCGTCCGTTCCTCCACGAGTTCCGCGAGATGCTCGCGGTGTCTCTCCAATTCCCGCTCCGCCCGCCTACGCTCGGCTATGTGTCGCCTGACGCCGCGCAGCACACTGACCCAGATCATCACCACGATGGTCAGGGTGGCCAGCCCGACCACGAAACCCAGGTATAGCTCGCGGCGTCGGCCGTGGAGGCTGGCTGCAGCACGATCCTGCAGGACGGTGGTGATCTCCTTCATGCCCTGGGAGTAGTCCTGCTTCTGATCCTCATACTCCCGGCCGGTGAAGACGGCCGCGGCTTCGTCGCGGCGGCCGTCGCGCACCAGGGAGAAGGCCTTGTTCTCCATCTCGATCAGTCTGAGGTTCGCGGCGTTCGTCCGGCTTACCGCGTCCCTCGTGAGGGCCTCGGAAGCCAGGCGCATTACATCCTTGAGGGCGGCGTCCAGTTGAGGTTCGTATACCCGATAGCGCCTCTCCCACTGCGGATCGCCTGTGGCGGCGGCCATGCGGGCGGACATGGTCAGCACCTCATCGAGATGGACGACCACGCCACTGAGTCGCTGGATGCTGAAATCCTCTTCCAGCGTCTTCTGAACGCCACGATAGGAGGTCCACAAGTGCCAGGCCAGAGCGGCGAAGAGCAGAGCTGTTACCGCCAGACAGGCGATGAGCGATCGAATCGGGAAAGGTGGGATTCGCTGGCTCGGAAGGCGCGCTGCCTCATGGAGTTGAGCTCCCTGAGCGGTGGATTCTTGGACACCGAAGCCCGCCATGACTGGGACTCCTGGCACTCGCCTTCGGGGTCGTCGACGCAGAGCACGAATCTGCGCGTCGCTGCCGATAACTATTTTAATAACAACGACTTAGGGACGGTCAATCCCGCCGGTCCGCCTTTCCCTACGCAGTTGTACGCGAATGACGAGACCTTGTCCATAGTGCTAGAACGGTGGCCATCCCTACCCGCCGAGGCCAAAGAAGCCATCCGGCGGATCGAGGAAAACGAGGTGGAAAATGAGTGACAGCGACGCCACAGGTGTGGGCAGTATTGCCCAACCGTCAACAAGGGCGGTTCACGGCACCGATCGGGATGCGGGCGGAAAATTCCTTCCTGGTAACCGCGTGGCCAAGGGGAACCCTTTCGCAAAAAAGGTTGCGGCCCTTCGGTCGGTGCTCCTGCGAACCGTGAAGGCGTCCGACCTCAAGGAGATGGTGAGGAAGTTGGTCTCGGCAGCGAAGGATGGCGATACCGTCGCGGCGCGCGAGGTTCTCAATCGGCTCTTGGGGCCGGCGATCCAGGTGGATATTCTTCAGCGGTTGGAGGACGTCGAAGCACGGTTAAGCGGAGGTGTCGAGCGTGCCAATTGACCAGCGACTGAGGAAGGTGGAATCCACGCTCGGCGGTGATGGCAACGGCTGTCCCAACTGCCGGAACGCGGCGGTTGTGACGCAGTACATTGTCGGCTTCGAGGGCGACGAGCTTCCCGAACCGCAGGACACCTTCTGCGAAACATGCGGCCGGGTCATTGCCCGAGGGCGAACGTACACGGTGGTACTTGATAGCCCGCACCTTGCGACCGAGAAGACCGAGCGGCGTTCGTGCTCGCGGGCCGGGGGCTGGTGATAAGGAAGTTGCCCGCTCTCGGCTTTCCTGTGGTAAGATGTCGATATTACTTTGTCATACCAAGGGCGGCGATGGAGTAGACCGGTGACTTCAGCAACTGGTCGTTATCCGATGGGCAATTCGCCGAAGACCTGGCAGGTCGCGAGCCCCTGCCCGCACTGCCGAGCCCCTGCGCGGACTGCTACGTGTGTCACGACGCGGCGATTTCGGCCAAGTTTCTCGAAGTCGCGGTGTATGCTCGGCACGAGAGCGGGCTGTCCAGAGACTATGCGACAAAGTTGACCCGGCCCGTCCGGGACGAGGGGGACTGGCCCGAGGTGACGCGGCACGTGTTTCGTTCCCCGGGCGGTTGACTGAACACAGCTTTTCTTGAGAGAATAACAGCGCGGGTTTCGGCGATGGCCGATGACGCTCCCCGGATCGGTGCGACTCACCACTTCGCATTGACCGGGTGAGCAGCCCGCGGAAAGTGGTGACTCTTGGACGCGTGCACATTCACACGGATTGCAGGTCAGATAGCCCGCCTTGGCGATCAAGCCTATTCAGATGCGGAGAAGCTTTGGCAACTGCAGGCGCTGCAGCCGGTTTGTGCGCGGCGATGTCTGCCTCACGGCAGGGAGCCGAACCCTGATATGGGCAAAGCGTGGGGGAGCGGAGAGTGATTGTCCTGCAAGTGTACTTGCTGGGTGTGAACTGCGCCACATTGGCGTGCTATGGGTACGACAAGGCCATGGCTCGCACCGGGGGGCGTCGCGTTCGCGAGTCCGTGCTGCACCTGCTGGCAGCGGTAGGCGGCACTCCCGGGGCGCTGGTCGCCCAGCAGCTGTTGCGACACAAGACCCGCGATCGGGCGTTCCGGCGGGTGTTCTGGACGATCGCCGTCGTCCAGGCGGCCGCGCTGATCGGCATCATCGTGATGAGGAACCACTGAGCAGCCGCGGCTTCCAGCCGGACCCACGTGGGCAGAGGCAAACGGCGGTCCGTACTCTTCACGGTGGGCCGGATCGCCGGTGGGCTGGACTTGGGATGGCCATCCGTGTAGACTGCCGTTGGTTGGTTCGTCGAAAGAGCCGGATACGATCGTTTTCGCACCCTTCTCGTTCGCCTTCCTCCCTGGGGCTGAATGTCGGCCCCTTTCTCGTTCGACCCGGAGATTGAAATACGGGTCGCGATGCCCTCGGATAGGAGACTCACCATGGGCAAGAAACTCTATGTCGGAAACCTGACCTATGACATGACTGCTTCATCGCTTGAGGCGCTGTTCACGGCGCACGGAACGGTCCAGAGCGCGGAAGTGATCATGGATCGCACGACGGGCAGAAGCAAGGGTTTCGGTTTTGTCGAAATGGCTTCGGATCAGGAGGCCCAGGCGGCCATCTCGGCGCTCGATGGCCAGGATCAGGGTGGACGTGCCTTAAAGGTCAATGAAGCCAAGCCCCGCGAGACCCGCAGCGGCGGCGGTCGTGGCGGCTACGGCGGCGGTGGGGGCCGGCGTTACTGATCCGCTAGACTGTGGGACACGAGAAGGCCACGGCAGTGGCCTTTTCTTTGGGAACTCGCGGGGCATCTTCGGGTCATCTGTGGAGGATGCTACTTCTTTTTCGGTTCGCGGAAGATCGGCGACTCGGCCAGAGTGAGGAGTACGACCTCCTCGCCCGTTACGGTGCTGATGTCGCGATGCAGGCTCACGACCTTCACGCCGGTGATCTCCTGGACCATCGCCTCCAACACCGGCCGCGCTGTCTCGATCAACTGGATCCGGACCTGTTTGAGCAGGTCCCTGCCCTTCTCGGCGGGAAGCGACTTGGCCAGTTGCTGCTCGGCCGCAGTCAGAACCCCCTGAAGACGGACGACGAGGAGATCATTGATCAGGTGAGTGCGGATCTCCCTGGGCCCCCGGCCCATGTACTCCTGCTCAAAGCGGCTGATTCCATCGCATATCGCTGCTTCGATCTCGCCTTGCGTTTTCATCCTAAACCTCGAACGCGTCTCACACTTCGGTTAGGGGGCCACAGCGGGAACACCCTGTGCACGGCGACAGAACGGATCATCGGGCTCCCGGCGATCCGTGAAACATGGTATCAGATGCGCGGGGAAATTCAAAAAGTCGAATCCTCTTGCTTTCCCCGCGCGGTTCTGTATGCTGAGGGCATGTTGGGGCTGGCACGGCACTGATCATGACGTGAGTTGCAGTCGTCGGATGACTGGATGAAGGGCAACCCGGTAAGGGCCGGGCGGCCCGGCGAAGAGTAAGCCGACGTGGCTGAGCACCTCGGGGTGTTCTACCACGTCGGCTTTTTTCGTGCGGTGACGCGGCTCGCTCGCCGCCATCAGGAATGACCCGATGGACGAGTCCGGACCGACCATGGCGAGGCAGATTGCCGAAGTGGCGGTCGCCTTCGAGAGACAGAGGACGGGCCACGCACCCAAGGCGGTGAACGTCATTCTTGGCCAGGATACGCTGGTCATCACCCTGCGCGGTGCCTTGTCGTCGGCCGAGAAGGCCCTGGCCGCAAACCCGACGGGCGCCGCTCAGCTACGGGAGCTTCACCGGCAGCTGTTTGCCGCCGCATTCGAACCGCTGCGGACGGAGATTGAGCGAATCACCGGCGTTCGTGTTTGCGACGCGACCGCCGAGATCGAGACGGCGGCGGGAACGGTGGTGGAAGTGTTCATGACCGGGACGGTGGTTCAGGTATTCCTGCTCGCGGAACCGGTCGCGGCGGAGGTGTGGAGTGAGGGAGTGGCCCCTGGGTAAGCTGATTCTCCACGGGAAGCGGTCTTCCTGTAGATCAGGATGGAGACCGTCATGACAGGGCAGAACGCCTTCTCTCGAAGGAGTGTGTAGTCTGCAACAGAGTGCTTTGCTGGAGGATAGTCCAATGCTGACCGTAACGCCTGCCGCACGCGAGCGCTTGACGCGGAAGCTGACGCGCAAGAAAGCCGGCAAGAACGAGGCGATGAGATTCACGCGCAAGCCGGGCGGCTGGAGGCTCTCCGTGGATCGCGCTGAGGCCAACGACACGGCCATCGTTCACGATGGCAAGATCCTGCTGCTCCTCGATGAAGCGGTGTCGCGAGCGATGACGAACGCCACGCTCGATGTCCAGGATACCGATGCAGGCCCAAGACTGAGACTGCGCTGAGTGCAAGGAGGCATTATGGAACTACCGCGCCGCGAACGCGGTGACGTGTACCTGCCGGATGGAGCCTTTCAGGGCAAGATCGATACCATTCGCCAGTATACTGATGCACGCGACCTGGCCGTCGGGATCTTCTACGCCTTCGATTCCCGCACACACATGCTACCGTTCTGGTACGCCGACAAGCGCATGGCGCCGTGTTCCGTCCGGCTGCTAGCTGACGTGCTGCATGCGGCTCACTTCACCAATCTCCGTATCGTGTTGCAGCAATGGTCGCCGCGGGTTGTTCCCAGCCTGATGCGGCTGAACGGCAGGCCGTTGGACATCCTCATGGTGTCGTCCATGCAGGTGCATGCCGAGCGGGCGTACACTCTGGTTCGCGATGCATACCGGATGGGCGACGCCCGGCCGCTCATTCTGGCCGGCGGTCCCAAAGCCGTTTACGAACCCGCGGATTTCTTCGAGCTCGGTCCCGAGCCGGGTATCGGTGCCGATTGCGTGGTGACCGGCGAGGCGTTCGTGCTCCTGGATCTGCTGCACGCCATTCTCGCGGTTCGTCATGCCGGCGAGAGCCCGCGCGAGGCCTACCAGCGGGCTCGGCTGGCCGGCCTGCTGACGAAGGTGCCGGGGTTGGTCTACCTCTCCCCGGATGCGTCTCCGCAGAAGCCCGTAGCCGTGAACACCGGTGTGCAGCGGCTCCTGCGCGACTTGGACGAACTGCCTATGCCCGACGCGGGCTACCGGATGCTCGAGCCACCGCACCGCCATCGGACGGCCTCTCCGGATCCGTGTGCACCGGAACGGGTCGGCAAGTTCTCACCCATCGCCTCAGTCATCTCGACCCAAGGTTGCCGCTTCAACTGTCCCTACTGCTGTATCCCTGCGGCGAATCAACGCACCTGGCGACACAAGAGTCCCAAGCGCCTGGCGGCGGAGATCGCCCACATCTACGAGCGCTTCGGCATTGCCATCTTCTTCAGCACCGACGACAATTTCTTCAATGACCGTCAGACCGTGATCGACCTCATGACAGAGCTAGCCCGCACCCGCATCGCCGGACAGCCGCTATCGACCCGCATCCGGTTCAACACCGAGGCTACCGAGTTCGACGTTTACAGGAATCGCGACCTGCTTCCGCTGGCCCGTGCGGGAGGCTTGGCCGCCATTTGGTTCGGTATCGAAGACATCACCGCGGCACTGGTGAACAAGGGCCAGACCGCCAACAAGACCGCCGACCTCTTCGCCCTGATGCACCAGCTGGATATCGAACCGATGACGATGATGATCCACAACGACACCCAGCCGCTGCACTCCCGAAACGGCGATCTATCGGGGCTGCTCGACCAGGCCCGCTACCTGTTCGATCAGGGGGCCATATCCTACCAATGCACCTATCTGGGGCCCGCCGTCGGGACACGCGATATCGAACCTGCGGCCAAGACCGGGACGATCTTCAAGCGGGTCGGAGATCGGGACATTCCGCAGGCGTATCAGGACGGCAATCACGTGCTCGCCTCGCGGCATGCTCGGCCCTGGCGACAACAGATCAACATCCTGCAGGCGTATGCCGCCTTCTACAACCCGTGGAATACGCTGCGCGCTTTTCTGAGCATGCGCAGGAGCCCGCTTGGACCGAAGCGGGTGGTCTTCCAGCTCATCGGACAGATCGGGCTCATTCTTACCATTCCCAGATTGCTCGCATGGGCGCGGCGGCTGAAGCGTGGTCCGATCGAAGTGTATCCGGGCCTGGAGACGGCCCGTATCCCGATGGTCGACGCCGCGAACGGCGAGGAGATCAATTGGGCGATCGAGCATGTTCCATCGCTCTCAAACGCCCGCCGCATCCGCACAGCATGCTGCCCGGCCCCGGTGGCGACCTGAGTCTGCCGCGAACGGCTGCCGCAACACTGACCGCCAGGCCAGTCAGGCTTCCAGCCAAGGGTGATGCCCGACTGCATCCGGGGGCCGAGACTACTTCCGGGGATCGACCAGCCTTCTTCAGATGCCTGCTTGGCCGGGAGCTCATTCGGCCTGTCGGCAAACGCGGCGTCGGAAGCCGGCGCGTCCGTCAGCGGCCACGAGCGGGACGTGACCGAGGGTCCATCGCGCATGATCGCATGGCGCCGGGGCGATCATGGCGTCACGGATCGATGAACACCCCCGACAGTACCACATTCTCGCCCGCCGCATTGCGGATGCGGAAACGGACCGGTCCTGTGACCATCCAGGTCAGGTAGGCGCCCTTCGCCATCTGATCCGTGCTCACCTGGCGCGCATCCAGCGGTTCGCCCAGGGAACCGGCCAGCGATATCTCCGCGGCGCGCTGTCTTCGGTCGTAATCCACCAGATAGAGGGTGAGTCGATAGGGCTGACTGCCGAAGGTGGCGATGTCGCCGTCAATTTCCCGTGTGTCGAACCAGCAGGCCGCAGTCCGCTTCCGGTCATCCACGCCGGGCGCCCGGGGATCATCGGTGGCGGCCGCCCAGGTGAATCTCGTGCCTCGACCCATGTTCAGCGTGAATCCGCCCTGCTGCGGCTGATCGACGGAGGGTGTACCGGCCACCCAGGCCGCGGTGGAGCCGAACGTCTTGAGCCAGTTCCCGCCCCGCTCGGCATCCACCGCCTGCCATGCGGCCGTGGCGCCGATGTACTGCACCCATACGAGCGGGAGGATCAGTTCTCGGGACGAACTGCCTGGATCTTCCGCTGCGTCGAGCTGCCAAGTGGCGAACTGCCGGCTGCCGTCCGCGGTCCGAGCACTCAGGCAGACGTGCCTGGGCAGGTACCAGAATCCGCTGGCCCCCGCGCGGATACGCACCACTGGGCGGGCCGTGTCCCGCAGTGAGCAGGGGAAGATGCCCACGTTCTCGTTAAGTTCTCCGACCGGCGTGTCATTGAGCAGCACGGAGAAGGTCCCCGGATGGAGCATGATGCCGTCAAGGCTGAGCACCGCCTCGGTAACGGCACCAGCCGGGGCCTCGGTCGCAGGTTCCATCGTGTCCCTGGCCACGGGAAACTGCGCGTCTCGCAAGGCGATAAGGCGGGGGCTGTCGTCCTGCGTCGGCTTCGGCGCGTCGCCCCGGCCCATGACCACGATGGTGGCTGCGGCATGATCGGGCACGCTCACCACGGCCTTGCCGTTGTCGGCTTGAACGGCCGCCATGCTCGGACAGCCGCCCAAGGGGATGATTTGAGCCCAGTTCAGCTGCCCGGCATCCGGCGTCGTGATGGTCACCTGCGCCGGTCTCACGGCGCGATCCCCGCGAGTCAGGAAGCGAGTTCGGGACGTCACTGGCACCACGTAGCGGCCCTGGGCGTCGGTGAAAAGGCTCACGTCGTTGGCGCCGCTGACGGCCACGCAGTGCGGCCTCAACACCTGCCGCTTTCCGGCGAAAGTCTTGAAGAGCGGGGCGAACAGTTCCATGAGATCGGCGGCGCGCCCATCCGCGGGCTGCTGAGAGATAGGAAACCGGTGGGCGATCATCTGCGGCAGCAGGGCGATCTGCAGCCGCTGCTTGAGGTGGGCCTCGACGAAGGTCAGATCGCGCCGGCCCACATAGTCGCCGCCGCTGCCCGCCGTATGCCATGCGGCCGCCGGGCGGAGGGGTGTCAGGTAGCCCTGGGTGAGCATATCGCATTCATTGCAGGTACCGTCGACGTCGCGCATGATCTCCACGCGGTAGAACTGGTTGACGATCACCCGTTTGCCGGCCGCATGGGAGAGCCGGCACACTTCTTGCACGGCCTCGGCCACCGTCCCGGCCATGTTGTCGACCGATCGATCCCCGATCATGGTCAGGCCGTCGTCGTGGGCATAGTCGTACCGGCTGGCCCAGTCAAGCCGATCGATGGCGAAGCCCGCGAAGTCCGGCAGCCGTTCGAGGTGGCGGCGGACCTGCTCCTGTAGGAAGGGGAACAGGGCATATTGACGGCGGGGGTTCATGACCATGGCGCCTTCCCAGGTGCGGATAGGCGCGTTGTCCTCGCGTTTCACCAGGGCATCGGCGAATCGTTCCCGGAGCTCGCGTGACGCCTGGGTGCTGTCACCCCCCTTGCCGCCGTTCCCGCCGTATTCAGTGACGTTGAAGTAGGCGAAGGTGCCAATGCGGTTCCGGCGCATCTTGCCGACGAAATCGTTGATCTTCACGTCGCTCATGGTCTGGCCCAGCTTCCACCACTTGGCGTAGGTGTAGGGGTACCATTCCCTCTCCACGGGCAGGAACTCGCCGAGATAGGTGAACCAGAACGACGACCAGATGTAGCGCACGTTCTGACGTTCCATCTCCTCGAAGCCGGGATGGTCCTGGATGTGGTGGTACCAGAAGGCCCCCTCCAGATCACAATCGCGCGGCAGGGGGGGCTCGAAGTAGGTCGGATACCGGGCGACGTATGCGGCCATGGCGGCGCGGTAGTCCGCCTGGTGGGTCGCGAACAGAAGGCGCAGCAACGACGGCTTGCCGCCGCCCATCCCACGATGTCCGAGGGTCAGGCGCACGGTACGGGCGTCGCCCCATTCGACCTGGAGGTGGGGGATCAAGGCATCGGCGGGCAGGGCGATGGTGAGGGCCTGATTCTCCGCCGGGTCAAACACGCTGACCAGGGGCAGGACGTAGGTCCGGCCATAGTGCTCGTCGTAAACGCCGTAGGAGGGCGGCCTGCAGGTGGGCAGGATGGACAGGTCCGCGACCCCTTGGTCGGTCGGCGTGAAGATGCGCAAGGCCGACGACAGCACCGGCAGTTCGAGGATGACCTCGTGGCCGGAGCGCGGCTCTTGGCCGATGAACTCCAGATCCCACACCAACCACTCCTTCTCCTGCGACCAGCGTGAAGACAGGGCCAGGCCGAGGGGTGGCAGCGATGCCTGGGCCTCGGCCAAACCGACCGGAGCGACTGAGGTCCCGGACGTTTCCCGCCGGATGCTCAGCGCGGCCGGCGCCTTGAGCCAGCACTTCGGCCCTGTCTCGATATCAACGGGTACGCCGGTCCATGCCTCGTAGGTCACACGCAGGTCGCCGGTCTGCACCTGGCTTTGTTCGGCGCCGGATGCACCGACGAATGTCCAGCACAGCACCAGCAGGACTGCGTGCTGGCTGTATCTTCTTCTATTGCCGGTCCTTGCCGTCTCCATCGTGGTACTTCGTTTCATAGCGGCCATAGTTCCTTTCTTGATGGCATCCAATCACCCTTCCCTGGCCATGGCCCGCGCCTTGCCTCGTGCCGTTCGAGCGCCGAGCAGGTCGGTTGCCTGGGATTCTACCCTGCCTGCTTCTCTGTCGCGTCCCCCGCCGTCCCTTGTCTCAACCACCGAGGAGGCTCGGATAGGGGGGAGCAAACGCGGCTGCGGCTCGGACCGAGTTGTGACGTCGAAAAACGCGAAACGGGTGCACGGGTGCACAACATCTTCCTCTTTAAAACTCCTATGCGCCATAGTCGCGAAGGTTGCTCGCGGGTTCTTGGTCTGGGGGCGGATCCGAACCAACGACCTTCGTCGTGATTTGTCGTTCACCGCGACCTAACGGTTCTGCACGTAGTCGTTCCTGAGCCTCTGTTGGCCTTGAGCGAGGAAACGGGTGGGTCCAGACGCTAACGGCGGCCTAACTGATCGCCGCAGACTACCCAGGAGCGGGGGGCGTCCCTTCCACCATCAAACGATGCCTGCCGTTATGGGCCAAGGAGTTATGATTGCCCGTGGGAGCGGTTGAAGTCTCTTTGGCAACGTGTCCCCTTGTGGCGGTCGTACTCGCGAGTGGTTGCGGCGTCATTGGGGGTCCGTCGTAGAGCAGGCGACCTACCCGCCAGCGTCAAGCGGCTAGTTAGCGTGTTGGCCCGCAAGACCGCACAACTCTAGACTATTGACAGCCATCGGCGGCTGCGTTAGGCTATTTTGGTCTGTGTGCTTGTCGGCTGAGTCAGGCGGGGTACAAAACTCGTTCAAGTTGCGGAGGTCGAAAGATGAGAATATCAATCCTAATTGCTGTTGCAGCGCTGGGTTTCCTTTCCTCGGCAGCGCCAGCCGGCCCAAGTACTGATTTGGACTCTTACGTTCTTTTCGCCACAGGCGAAGGGCTCGCTGACAACACCGCGCCTTTGACGTTCAAAGGGGGCAACGCGGCGGGCAGAGGCTACGTCCTCGGTGGCAATGTGGGTGTGAACCGAGCGGATGGGAACCTTGGTAACGGTACTCAGATGATCAACGTCGGGGCGAATGGCCGCTTCGTCATGTCTGAAGGAACGCTACTGGTCGGCGATTCAATTCAGCTTGGGCCTGAGGCTCTCGTCTACGACGTCTACACCAACCAGCAGGCGGGCTCCGGCTGGTCAAATCCGAACCCGGGCTACGGCGTGCAAGGAACGGTGTCGGTTTTCACGTCGCCGCTGTTCAATCCGATGCCGTCGCTCTTCGATCCCTTCACTACCACGAGCACTCTCGATGTGACGGTTGCCAAGAACACGACGTACAACGGCGGAACCCCTCTTGATCCTGGAGAATACCGGGATTTGCAGGTCATGGATGGCGCGTCCATCTATCTGACGGAGGGTACCTATACCTTCAGGCGGCTCAACACGGGCCAAAGCTTCAACCTCTTCACCGTTCCCGGAACAGTCATTCAGATCACCGGCGATAGCGACCCCAACTCACTTGACCTTCAGTTCAATGGGAACGGGAGCTTCGTCGGCTCGGCGGATTCGAACGTCGAGAGCGTTGCCTTGTTCCGCTACCTTGGTACGGACGTGAACTTCAGCGACAGCAGTACTTTCTGGGGCGTGATCCTCGCTCCGAACGCCGATATCGGTTTGGGTAGGGGTATGACCCACTACGGCCGATTCGTCTCTCGGCAGATTCACTCTGATTTCAATGACAATATCTACTACCGTCAGTTCACCCCGGGAGTCGTGGTCCCGGCCCCCGGCGCCGTGATTCTGGCGGCTCTCGGAATCGGCTTGGTGGGCTGGGTCAAACGGCACGCGGCGGGGTGATTGCCCCACGGAGCCTTGGCCACCGGGCTACGGCAGTGCGGAGGAAGATTCGCCTCCCGAAGCATGTGGAATAACGGAGGGGGCACCAGGTGCGCGGGCAGGGGCGGCCGATCAGGTTGTTCAGGTCTCGAACAACCCGTGCATTCGGAGCCCTGGCGTTGAGCCTGGTTGATGGAGGGTGCGACGGACCGGTAGTTCCGTTGCAGGTTGCGTTGGTGCTCTCAGGCAGCGGTACAACTGCGCACAGGGCATCAAGTTGTCGGCCGACCGGCTCCTTCCCGGTTCGATAGCTCATCAGCTTGAGGTCTTCGTCATGGACACCGCCCACGGTCCGCGCATAGGCCTTGTAGTCCCGTTCGCCGGGTTCCCGAGGCGCGGTCTCCTCGACCTTTAGGCAGTTCATGGAGGTTTATGCTGGTGGCTGAAGAGTTACGTCATCAGCGATATGCTCGGCTTGATCCTTGGCGTTCGGTGCGATCTCCTGGCAATACCGTGACCCCAACAGAATCGTTCCGGGCCTGACGAGTTCGGCCCTGGAATCCTCCTCGTCGGCCTGCCATGCCCCCGCGTGCTTGACGACTTTGCCGTCCTCGTACTCATCGACCTCTGTGCCAAAGCAGGACACGTTCGCGGTGCTCCGTGTAGAGGGCAAAGCGGTTCTCCGAACGAGGCGTCCTGTTTCGGTCTCCCGGTAAATCCGGTAGAGTCTATGTCATGGCGACGATCGTTGTGCGATACCCTGACGGACAGGAATTGGGCCTGGCCCTTGATTGCGACGTACTGGCGTTCGGGAAGGCGGACGGCAACGACCTGGTGCTGAACGCCCGCGGGGTCTCTCGGGAACACGGCCGGTTCTTCCGTGACCGCGACGGCCGGTGGTGGATCGAGGATCGTGACAGCAGCAACGGCACCATCGTCCAGGGGCGGCGCATCAAGAAGCGTTGTCTTGAAGACGGCGACGTGATTGTTGTCGGCCAGGTGCGCATCGTTTTCGCTGCCGACCAGCCGGAGCTGCCGCCCGAGCGGGGCAGCGTTATCAGCTTCAGTGACACCCCGGAAACTCCCGGCTCCACCGTGGCACGGCAAGCCAGCGACTTGATGGTACGCGATAGCGCCAGGCTGTCTGCGCTGTATGAGTTCGCCAGGCGGCTGATGGGGCGGCATGATGTGTCGGGCTTGATTGACGAGGCGTCGGCGACGCTCATGTCGGCACTGCACGCGCAGATGGTGGTGCTCGGGCTCACCTGCGACCCGGAGCACGAGAGCGACCGCGTTCTGGTTCGCCCCGCGGGTGCAGCGGCCGCTGAGGTGATGATCAGTCGATCTGTCCTGCGACGGACCATCGCGGGACACCAGGCGGTTCTCATTGCCGACACGAGCGCCGACCTCGACGCCCGGCAGTACGAGAGCGTTATCGCGGGCGGCATCCGGTCGGTGCTCTCCGTACCGATGGTTCGAGATGACGAGGTCATCGGATTCATCTACATGGACAATCGCCAATACGGGAGGACCTACACGGAGAGCGATCTGGAATTTGCCTGTGCGATGGGTGCAATGGTCGCCACTGCCGTTGAGAACGCCCGCTTGATCGAAGCGAAGATGGTCAAGCAACGGCTTGAGGCCGAACTGGCCGGCGCCCGGCGGGTTCAGCAGGCGATCCTGCCGTCGGTGTGGCCGCGACTGGACGGTTGGGATATTCACGGTGCCCACTTCACGTGCCGCGAGGTGGGCGGCGACTATTACGACGCCATCGTGACGGAGGACGGCCATCTCTGGCTGCTGATGGCGGATGTCTCGGGCAAAGGGGCGCCGGCCGCGCTGCTGGCCAGCCGCATGCATGCCATGACCCAGGGGGTTCTCGAGCAGTGTAATTCGCCCGGGCAGTTGCTCGCTTCGCTCAACGACTTGTTGTTGCGGCGTTCGCTGGAAGGGCTGTTCGTGACCTGCCAGGTGGTGCGGCTGTCGCCGGATACGGGTGATGCGCTGATCGCCTCCGCCGGCCACCCGTATCCGATCTACGTCGGTTCGGGAGGAGATGCTCGCTTATTGTGCGTGGACAACGGCTGTCCGCTGGGCATTCTGCACGGCACGGTCTATGGCGAGACGAGTTGGCGGTTCCCGACCGGTGAAGGAGCGATCCTGCTCTACACCGACGGCGTAACCGAAGCGTTCGGGGGTAACCTGGAGCAGTTCGGAGAAGAGCGGTTGGTGGCCGCGGCGGCATCGTGTGCCGGTCACGTGGCCCGGAAAGCGGTAGAGAATGTGCGGCGGGAGGTCGAGACATTCTGTGTCGGCCATCCGCCGAGCGACGATTTCACGCTGCTGGCCTGCCGGAAGGTGGCGGCGGTGGGCAGCTGATATTCACTTAACTGACCGCGCAGTGGAGTTGGCCAGGTCTCTGATCTCGACCTTGCGATAGCGGACGGTCCCGAGATAGGCCTCAAAGCCGATTCGACCCGGCCCGGGAGGGAGTATTGGGTACTTGAGTCCATTCCTTGACATCTTATCGAGGTCAGTATCGAGTACCACCCGGTTATTCACCGTGACGCGCAACAGACTCCCGCGCAACAGGATCACCATCCGGTTCCACTCTCCGACCGCCAAGAGTACCGCGGGGTGGTCGATGGCCAAGCCGTAGAGAGCGCCTGTCTGCCACTCGAGCGGCGTGCTTGCGTAACGCGGATCGTGATCTTCTCTGACCTGGATCTGCGGGTGCGCGGGGTCGCCGGGATTCGCGCGCAAGGCGACACCGCTGTCCGCGCCGATGGTCAGCTGAAACTCGAAGCTCAGTTCAAAGTCGGTGTACTCGCGGCGGGTCATGAGCCAGTTGAATCCCTGCGGCTGGTGGGCGGTGCCGACGAGCACGCCGTCATCCATGGACCACGCCGATGAATCGCCACTGGCCGCGAACCAGCCGGAGAGATCCTTGCCGTTGAATGCAGCGTGCAGGCGCGATGGGCCGTTCGCCTCATCCGGAATCGGGTCACTTCTTGGAAATTGAGCTCCGTTCCCCGAGGGGCTTGCCACGGCGGCAGGCTCGCTGACCACGCGCAGCCCAGATCCCCAGTTCCGGAAACTGGCTGGGAAATCAAACCGGGCGGCGACCCTGTAGACGGCCGGGGGATCGTCCCAGGCGCCCCCGCGGATCACTCGGCTCGAAGAGCTCGAGTCGTCCAGCCATGCGGACCCATCCGCGGGCGCGCCTGCGTAGTTCTCGTGATAGTGGTCCTCACACCACTCCGCAACGTTCCCAATCATGTCGTGGAGGCCGAACCCGTTCTCGCGGTAGCTGCCGACCGGGGCCGTGGTTGCGTGGCCGTCACTCCTGCTCGTGCTCGATGACCAACTCGGGTACGCCTGCCTGGGAGCCTGGTCGGCGACATTGGCCATGCGGCCCGACTGATCCATGTCGTCACCCCACCAGAATTCGGTGTCGGTACCCGCGCGGCAGGCGTACTCCCACTCGGCCTCGGTCGGCAGGCGGTACACGCGACCTTCCTTTTTGCCCAGCCATGCACAGAACGCCTTGGCATCGTTCCAACTGATGAAGGTAACCGGATGGTCATTCGTTTGCGTGAAGCCCGGCTTGCGCCAGGATGCGTCCTCGGACCAGGAGGAGTCCCCATCGGAGTTCAGTGTGTCTCCGCCCTTTCTCCCCGCCGCGAAGGAGAGCGCGCCTCCTTCGGCGTCGGTGACATAGTGCGTGTCTTCGACGAATCTTCGAAACTGGCCGACGGTGACCTCGTGGATCGCCATGTAAAAGGGAGTCCTGATTCGGACTTTGTGGTAGGGGATTTGGGTTGCGGGCCGGTTCCATTGGTCTTTCCCCCCAAATCGATCGATCAGTTCCGGAACGCTCGCTTTGCTGCCCATCATGAACTCGCCGGCCGGAATCCGCTTCAGGGACATGCCGATCGAGTTCTTGAGGGTCGTTGGCACAGCGGGTGGACTCGGCGGCACGGCCGCGGAGGGTGCGGGCTCAACCGCCGAGGGGCCGACCATCCGGAGCATATACACGTGCGTCTCATAGGCGGCGAACGGATCCGTGAAAGCTGAGTCCTTGAGCGTGAGGGTCCTCGTCTCGCCAAGCAAATCGACCGTTGGGGTTGTCCGCACGTTGAAGCGCAACCTCGGACTGACCGGCTGGTTTGAGGTGTTGATCGCGACGACGTAGAGCCGATCACCTTGGGCGTAAGCCTTGTAGTCGATCGGGTCAGTGACACCGGATGTATCCTCGACCTTCACTGCATCGAAGACCGCTCCCGTCAGAATCGCCGGGGCCAACCGTTTGAGTTCGCCGGCAATGCGGATGGACTCCTTGCGCAAATCGGCCAAGCGTGCGTCGCCCATCCCAAGGACCGCACGGAATCTGGGGTCATCGGTGTCACCCTCATAGAGCAGCGACTTGAAGCCGTCGATCAGGACACCGCCCGCGCCGCGATTGATGACCAGATAGGTCATCGCACGAATCTGAGCTGGCGTAGGACGCCCGTCGTTCCCTTGATGGGCGGGGATTAGCGCCCAGACGGGTTTCCCCCTGCCGAGTGAGACAGCCTGTTCCGTCCAGTAAGGGAGAAGGAGTATCCGGTCGCGATAGTCGAACTTCTGATATCGGAGATACGCCTCTGTGAAAGGGTTGGCCTCGATCGCCAGGATATCGCAATACTCGACGTAGTCCGGTAGCCTTGGCCATCGGTCTGGCACTGGGCATTCGAGCAGTTCCGCCGGGTGGGTGCCGTCAGCGGAGTGTATTGTGTCGTATACACGCTTGATGTCGGCTTTGGGGATTTCCCAGATGAGGGGATCCGCAGGCATGATCCATGCCAGCAGCGTGGGATCGCCACGACAGGCGCGGAGGCTGGCCTGTAAGGCATCCCAATCCGGTTTCTGACGGGTATAGCCGATCGCGCGCAACCCGTGCCGCTTGGCCTCCTCCAGGTACGGCTCGGCCTTGTCGTGGTAGACGTACGAGACGGTGTTGAAGCCCGCCCGGGCGACTTCGGCGAAGTCTGGCGGGTCGATGGATCTTGCCGCGATGACGAAGAACGGCTTGTCGTCGACTTGGATGGCGGCCGGCGGGCTGGCATGCTGGAGTGCCGGTACCGGTGCGGGCGGGGCAGCCTGCCGGCCCTTGTCAGCGGGAAGCCCCTGGGATGGTGTGACCGGCCGCGGCACTCCGTTTCCATCCGACTGAGCGATGGGTGTGGATGCCG
The DNA here is from genome assembly GCA_018003015.1 of Phycisphaerae bacterium. Classification (NCBI taxonomy): domain Bacteria; kingdom Pseudomonadati; phylum Planctomycetota; class Phycisphaerae; species Phycisphaerae bacterium. The sequence goes on from JAGNEZ010000042.1 coordinate 31,616, forward strand.
TCGGCGGTGGCGTGATCGCCACCGGAGGCCTCCTGAGCATCGAATGCACCAGCAAGCCGACGAGGACTCCCAGCACAATCACGCTTGCCAGCACGGGGATCACGATCTGCAGGATGAGCTTCCGTCGCCACAGTGAGGCTTCCAGCTTCTTGGCGGCTTTCTTGGCTGCGACTTTCTCGCGGCGTTTCGCGATTCGGTCAATCAGATTCTGGTACTTGCCCGAACGCGATTCCGCCTCATCCAGCAAACGGCCGGCCTCGATCATCTCCCCCTGGTCGATCGCTCGGTCCGCATCCGTGATCCGCTGCAGGGCCTCGGCAAGATCCAGCGCCTGGGTGAGCTTCGCTCGCTCTCGATGATCCTCCGGAACCAGCTCCAGGGCCTCCCGCAGCAGCAGGATGGCCGCCGAATAATCCTTTCGGTCAAACAACTTGAAGCCGGCGCGGATCTTGTCTCGTCCCATTCTGGTCCGGGCGGCGCGGATGGCCTTGCGGATCGCCTGGGCTTCGGCGTTCTCAGTGTCCAGGGCCAAGGCCGCCTGGCACTTGGTTTCGGCATCAGCGAAGCGATGGGCATCGAGGTGCCGGCGAGCTTCGCCGAGTTCCGCGGCCAGCTTCCCGTTGCGGATCTCGTCTTCGGCCTTGGCGAGTTGCTCGATGGCCTCGACGTCACCGGGGGCCGAGTCGAGGATGCGCTGCCATGCCACCGCCGCCGACTCCCAGTGGCCTTCGTTTGCCGCGCTATTCGCTTCCTGTCGCCAGCCTCGGATACTCTCGATCCGCGAACGGATCAGCTCCACCTGCTTGCCGGCCCAGGCATGCTGCCCGTCGATCCGCAGAACCTGCTCGTAGCGATGAAGGGCTCCTTCCAGGTCGCCGGCCTTGAAACGCGCGTCCGCTCGACGGATCAGGGTCTCCACATCTCCGACCTTCGCTTGGGCCAGCGCTTCGCTGAAGGCGTTGATCGTCTGGTATCGTTGGCCGCGATCGGCCGACATCGCCTTCAGGACCGACTCCCGGAGCTCCTCGGGAATCTTGCTCTCCTGAACCATGCGGGGACTGATGCCCGTCAACATCTCGTAGAGTGTTGCGCCCAGCGAGTAGATGTCGGTGCGGTGATCGACATTCTTGGTGTCCTGGAGCTGCTCGGGGCTGGCGTAATCGACCGTGCCCATCATCACGCCGGTCACCGTCAGATCCTGGTCCGCGATGCCTCGTGCGAGGCCGAAGTCCACCAGCTTAGGCGTTCCCTGGGCGGTGACGAGAATGTTGCCCGGCTTGATGTCGCGGTGAATGATCCCGCGGCCGTGGGCGTAGCTCAGCGCGTTGCAGAGTTGCCGCGTGATCTCGACGGCGCGCTCCGGGTCGATTCGGCCGTCACGGGCGATCTTGCTCTTGAGATCCTCTCCTTCGATGTACTCCATCGAGATGAAGTAGCCGTCGGAGTCCTTGTCGATATCGTAGATCTGTACGATATTGTAGTGGTTGAGTACGGCGACCGATCTCGCTTCCGCCAGGAAGCGTTCCAGGGCCGAGGAGGAACCGGCGATGTTGGAGCTGATTCGCTTGATGGCCACGACTCGGCCAAGGCGGCGGTCGCGGGCCTTGAACACGATTCCCATGCCGCCCTTGCCCAGCGGTTTCAGGACCTCGTAGCGGGCCAACTCGCCGGCGGCGGGTTCTCCCGCCTCCGCGGCCAAGCCCCGCCCAAGCGAGTCGAGCAGCGACGCTCCGGCATGGGCGATGGCCGCATCCTCGCCCAGAGCGGACAGAATGGTCGTTTCGTCTTCAGCGTCGCCGGGTGGCAACTTCGAGGATGTGGCGTCCGGGGTGACCTGTGCCCCCTGATCGAGCGTCTCCGGATTGCAGGACGACGATGGTTGCTGATCGGGTGTCAACTGGCCCATAGAACTGCTCGTATTCTCCGACTGGTCGTCCCGTTACCGTTTGAGGACCATCCGTTCAGGATTGGCGGTTTCTGCCTGTCGTCGTTATACCCGCTCGTCAGGCCATCTGCTACTCGTGTGGCCGGCGCGCTCTCCGTGTGGATCATAACCAGGAATAGTGGCGAGCGCACGTAGTACCGATCGATTACCCGCGAAGGTCGGCGTGGTCGTGGAACCGGCGGATATTGAGAAAGCCGTCCTTGCCCCAGCCCACCTGGTCCGCCCGTACCCGAAGCCCTCGTCGTTCAACGCGCTCCACTACCTTTGTCTTGACCGCTAATCATCCTCCCGCTGGTTGTGATGATCTTCCAGCGGCTTGGCAGCCCGAGGATCGTCGATCTCGCGCAGTACTTTGGCGGCAGCCTGGCGCACATCTGGACTGGCATGCTTGAGCATCCCGATGAGCGGCTCCACTGCCGCAGGGTCGCCGAGGTGAGCCAGTGCCTCGGCAACGGGCCACCGCATCTCCCGGTCTTCCCTCTGGAGCACCGAGATGAGTGGCTTAACGGCACGGGTGTCGCCGAGTTGGCCCAACGCCTTGGCGGCGATTTCGCGAATCCGCAGAGGCCCATCCTGGAGAACTGCAATGAGTGGCTCGACGGCGCGAGAGTCGCCGATCTGGCCCAGCGACTTGGCGGCGAGACAGGTCAAATTCGGGTGCCCATCCTGGAGAAGCCCAATGAGCGGCTCCACGGCGCGAGAATCGCCGATCTGGCCCAGCGCGTCGGCAGCGAGACGGCGCAAATGCAGGTCGCCATCCTGGAGCGCCGCCATGAGCGGCTCGACGGCGCGAGAGTCGCCGATCTGGCCCAGGGCGTTCGCAGCAAGACGGCGCACGTTCGGGTTTCCGCGCTCGATCACCGCAGTGAGTTGGTCAACGGCAGGGGCGCCGATTCTGACGAGCGCCTGGACATCTCCGATTTTGATGAGTGATTCGATAGCGACCTGGCGCATCTCCGCATCCTGACTCGCTGCAATCAGTGGATCGACGGCGCGGAGATCGCGGATCTCGCCTAGCCCTTCGGCAGCGGCCCTGCGCGCATCCGGACCAGCATGCCGGAGCACTGCGACGAGAGAGGCGACGGATGGCGCGCCGATTTTGACGAGCGCCTTGGCGGCAGCCTCGCGCACATCCGGAGGCCCATCGCGGAGCACCGCAATGAGCGGTTCGACAGATGCCGAACCGATTCTGACGAGGGCTTTGGCGGCGGCGGTGCACAGATTCGGGTCCTTCCTGTATGCCAACGATTTGGCCAGACCTTTGACATCATGCCTGGCGAACATCTTCTCAATATCAGGTGGTCCGAACAGCCACATGTCGCGTCATCCTTTCTAGGGCAGGAGAAGCGGGATCAGAGGGTCAGGTTGGATTCTGCTACAACCTCCAGCCTTCTCTCCGTCACTTGCCCCGGTGCAGGCTCTGTCGAAGCCAGACCGCATCCCAGCCTCACCGCCCAACATGGTCCATCGTACCCAAAGACCGCTCCGGGCACCATCCAATCCGGCTGAAAGCTGATCATTGAAGACCGCATCTGCAACGCCCCCGAACAGAAGAAGGGAGTGGAGGAGTGGGTCACCGGCGGCGTCCTCGATCCGCTGAGCTGCTACCTACTCATCCGCGGGCTCAAGACCTCGGACTTGCGGATGGAGCGGTTGAACGGCGTGGTCATGAGGGCGTTTCAGTGGCGGGAGAGACCCCCCAGGTCAGACGCGTCTACTAACCCGGGCTACCCAGCCACCGGCGCCACGGGATCGCCCGCCGCCAGATGAGGGGCTTCGGGGTCCAGTTCCTTTGTTCACACTCATCCAGAATTGTGTTAGGTTTGTCTTCTTGGTCCACAGGCTTGATGCAGAAGTGTGGTCCTGGTGCCGAAGTGGAAGGTGGGATCGTGAAGCCTACGACGAAACCGAGCACCACACCCACGCGGGCGAGGGAATGACCATGATCAGACAGCCTTGAGGCATGAGATCATCGACGTTGGCAGTGGGTGTGAAAAAACGCGGAGGTGAGGAGCATGGTTGAACAAGACGTATCAGAGCAGTCGGCTGCGGTGATGCAAAAGCTTGACGCAGACTGGGAGCGGCGGAAAGCGGCAGCTTTACGGTCGCTCGTTGAGTCGCCGTTGGACCGCTGGTTGCGAAGGCGAAGGTGATGGGGGCATTGACGGAGAATCCTCGCTTCCCCGTCAGGTGCGCCGGCCAAAGCGTATCCTCTTGGGATGCTCGACGATCGGAGCTATCAGCGTGGCCAGCATCGTTCCGGCATCCTTGCCAATGTCCTTACAGCTTTCAGCGAGCTTGCCCCCCTGGCGTGCCTCACCAATCTCGCGGCACCGCAATGGCCGTTTCTTCTTCCACTCTTCGGTAAATGCCTTGCGGAGCGGATTGGCCACCGACCTCCCGTCCGGCCGGCCGGCGCAGGTTAACCCAATGGTCATCAGCCCACCGCAGTAGTAGCCGCAGTGGTCGCCCATTCCCATCCCGCCGCCGAAGAGTGCAGCCACGCATACCAGTTCCGGGGGTTCGTCGAGGTATTCAAGGCCGGCGGCCAACATTGCCTCGGCGCAATTCTTGCCGCCTGCGCCAAGATTCGTCGCTGCGAGTTCGCCAAGGTCGGGTCGCTTCGTTGGTTGGCTCGACGGCCCCGTTGTAGCGTTCTGGGATGCCGACACCTCGCCTGCATGCAGAGCCGACAGGGACCCGAGGACTGCGCCGGCGGTTCCCAGGAACGTTCGTCGATTGCAGCGCTTGTTCACGGCGTTCTCCTTTGCAGATACGTCTCGCATGCCACTATGCTAACGGGAGGTGGCCAAGAGCGAGAACTTACCCGCCTGCGTATGCTGACCGCCAATTCGCCCGCCAGGACATCGCCGCACGGCCCCAAGGCCGGACTCATCCACGTTGGTGTCGTGGCCGAGGTCCGGCGGCTCACTGCAACGGCTGGGATCGCGGCTACTTCCGGGTGATTTCCAGCACGCTCCAGAGGCCCATCTCCGGAATGGTCAGCGCATCCTGCGTGATCGGCAGGATCCGTGGCTGGGTATCCGGCGCGAACCATCGGGCCTCAGCGGCTCCGGTCACGCCGAGCGCCGCCAGGTCCGCCCGCAACCGGACGTTCTTCAGGGGCCTAACGCCGTCTGACCCGGCGTCGTAGTCCCGGTTGACCAGATGAACGACGGCGGCACCCGGTTTCACCCGTGGCAGAATGCGAAGCGGCCCCGGCGATTCGCAGCGTACGGCGGGCATAACCTTTGCGATGGCCGCATCAAGGTCCTTGAGTCTTTTTGACGGATCCACGGCGGTCAAGGTCCTTTGATCGGCCGGGGTGAAATCTCGGGGCTCCAACACCAGCAGGTAAGCGGCCGAAGCCAACTCCGCGGCAGGCAGCGGATGACCCACCACCTCGTCGCTGCCCAACGCCAGCCGGTACGAGATGTTGGCGGCCGACAGACGCTGACACGGGCTGGTCAGCTTGCGGGAGTCCCGGTCGAAGGTCCGGTGCGACAACGCCACGGTGAGGTCCGCGTGGTTCTGGAACTCATCGAAGAGGAACGCGTTCTGACGCACGAAGCGATAGAGCGGGGCGAATTTCTCCTTCGGCCCTTCGTACCAGTGCGTGCCCTTCTCGGCCGTGTGGCACCACTGCCGATGAGGGGCCATGAGGCAGTGGCCCGCGGCATACCCCATCACAATCCAGCCCTGAACCAGCCCGGGCAGGTTCCGCTCCTTGATGAAGGCCCAATCTTCGCCGCTCGCGGTAGCGGCCAGGGGGCGGCCGACGGCATCGGCCAGCCGGTAGGCCACCAAGGGGTCGTCGCTGAACCGCCGGGTTTCGGCGTGGTGCAGGATTTCAGCACTGAACAGGTCGAGGCTCTGGTAGTCGTTCAGATGGTGCGGCCAGAGCAGGCCCGCGTTGGCCCCCATCGGCACCGGCCGTCCGGCGGTCTTGGCGGCCAGAGCGCGGAGTTCGGCCATGAATGAGGCCGCACCCCGCAACTGGTAGACACACAAGTGATTCCAGAGCGGGTGTTGCTGGACGGTTCGGCCTGCCTTCTCGGCGACCCACGCCCGGAGCATGTTGCGGCAGTTGAAGCTGCCGGCATCCTTCACACCCAGGCGACCAAGTTCTTCCGGGGGCAGGCTCTTCAGGTAAGCGGGGAATTCCTCGACGCAGCGGTCGCAGAAGCAGCCGCCTTGCCAGAGGCCGCCGGCCGTGCCCAGATGATCGTCGATGTGCACGCCGTTGGCGCCTGCCTTGACCGTGGCGGCCACTCGTTCCGAGAGATACTGCCGGAACAGCGGCTGGCGCGTGCAGCACCACCAGAAGGGCACGCCTTTGTGCTGGAGGTCCACCAACCACGGCACCTTGTAGGGTTTACCCTCAATGTCCCGGCAGAGGCCCTGTTCATACGTTTGTGGAAAACGCTCGTAGTAACGGCCGAACTCGGTAACCATGCCGACGCTGCCGAAGAAGCGCAGCCCCCGGGCCTCGGCCAGCGACTGCGGCGTCGGCTCTCCGCCCCAGGCCAAGAACGTGGCGCCATAGTCCTCGTACGTCTGCCGCGACGCCTGGTACATGAATACGACGTCAGACCGTTTCAGAATCTGGATCTGCGCTTGCGCGGTGTCCACGCAAGTCCACAAGATGCCCAGGACGGCCGCGATCGATGCTCTCATGCGCTCACCCCACGCAAGAACCGGACCGAATCCGCCAATGACATGATTGGCAGTACCGGCGGTGAGCCTATCGAGTTGGCAGACCATTCGCAATCCGCAGGCAGGAGAGCACGCGGCCATCATCAGGGACGCGATCAACTTCCCCCAAGGCGAGACTCGAAGCGCCGTCATCAAGGTCCAGCACAACTGCACATCGGATCGAAGGCAGTTCAGGAAACTCGATGACGTGCCAAAAGGAAAGCCAGTGTCCAGCAGGTGCGTCCTCTCCGGAGGAATGCTGCAAGCCTTGCTCGAGCTCAGTTCTTGGTGCGTCTACAAGGCGTCGTCCAGGCAACGCAGAATGGGGAAGTTGGGGTGAGAGAAGAGTTCTGTCTTCCGCCGGGAGAGGGGGAGCAGAAAACTCGTCGGAGGGGGATGGCCGCTGGCCGGCGTTTGGCGTACACTGGGGCATCATAGGGATGGGTTGAGCTGAGGGCCCACGGGTCATGGACAACGCTCAGGCGGCGCTCAGGACGCAGGATGAATGGCTCAAGGTTCTGGCATAGTACCAGCAGCTCGGCTGGGGCACGCACTATCCGCGGGAACGCAGAACACGGAAGCGAGCGCAGCTTCGGGCGGTGGCGCGGCTGACGCATCTGGGCGACGACGGGCGGGAGGAACAGGTCGACAACGTGACCCATCAGGTGCTCGACGTCTCAGACGGCAGCGTGGCGATTCACAGCTATCGCAAGATCGTGCCGGGGACGCGGCTTGCCGTCGACATGAACGTCGGCGACCGCAGATTGAGGCTGTTGGGCAAGGTGATTCGTTGCGCGGGCAACCTGGGCACCGTTCGCGTGGGGATCGCCCTGGAGTTCGGCGCCAGCGATGACAAAGAGGCGGCCGATGGCGGATGATCGGCGCCTCCAGACATCCCCCGCGGTTTCGAGATCCGCCGGCGGGTGCACGTCGGGTTGCGTTTCATCGCTATCCCGTCGTCCCCCCCAGTAGGCCGGCCTGGATCGCGGTTGTCAGGACCGAGATCAGGCCAGGCACGACCTCGGTCTTCAGTTGATTCATCACCTCTTCGTTGCAGCCGGCCGAGGTCAACAACAGCATGCCGCCGAACGACACCATCATGCCGAACCGATACAGGCTGTTCCGGATCATCGAACGCTCCTTTTCGATACTGCTCGATACAGTGTCATGTACCGACCCCGTGATCGGCACCAGCGACGGTTTTGGGTATGCCGGTCGCCAACGATCAACGCGACAAAGAAGACGGCAACCCGCAGCGCCGGGTAATTGAGAATAGAGAAGTGAGAATTGACCAAGCTGGGCACTCCATCGGACTGCCCCAAGCTTGTCGGCGGTGATTGCCGGAAGGCGACGGTTCTCGCCGAGCGACGCCCGAGTTGCCCGGTCCAGTTGTGGATTCTGTAGGCTACGGGTGCAACTTGCTGCATTCCTTCAGGAAAGGCCGTTTCTGGCCAGGATCGAAGGGGGGAGAATCGGCTTGTGTTTCGGTATGGCGGTTCATCGGTATCATGGTGTGGTTGCTGACGTGTGGCCAACGGTGATGTCACGACGGACGGGCCGAGCCTAGCCGTGGGGCGTACACATGAGCGAGGGGCCTATCCCGTCGTCGAGAGCGAGGCGAGTCAGTCAACGGTTCTCAGGATCGCAGGAGTCAGGCATGAGCGTGCATCTTGGCGGGACTGTGCGTCGGGTTCTGTACGGCTTCGCCCTCGGTTTGTGTTCCTGTGCGGTCGGGCGAGCGCAGGTCAAGGCGTGGGAAGAGCCGATGGTGATTCCCACGTACGAGATTGGGGCGCCGGACCCCGATCCGATGTTCTATGCCCAGGACGCGTATCAGGGGGCGCAGAAGCGGATCTATCCCTACCCGGTTCAGGACCAGCTCACGCACGACCGGGTGGACAAGACGTACACGGCCCTCAACCTGGAGAACGAGTACATCACGCTGATCGTGCTACCGGAGATCGGCGGGCGCTTGTTCGCGGCGACGGACAAGACCAACGGCTACGATTTCATATACCGCCAGCACGTGATCAAGCCCGCGCTCATTGGCATGCTGGGGGCGTGGATCTCCGGCGGCATCGAGTGGTGCGCTTTTCACCATCACCGCAACACCACTTTTCTGCCGGTGGACTACACGCTGGCCGAGAACGCCGACGGCAGCCGAACGATCTGGTTCGGCGAGACTGAGCGGCGGCACCGCATGCGCTGGTTGGTCGGGCTGACGCTTTACCCCGACAAGTCGTATGTGGAGGCGACGGTCAAGTTCTTCAACCGCACGCCCCAGGCGCATTCGATTCTCTACTGGGCCAACGTGGCCGTACGGGTCAACGATGACTACCAGATCATCTTTCCGCCGAGCGTGCAGGTCGCGACCTACCACTCGAAGATCGATTTCACACCGTGGCCAATCGGGCGTGGCCGATATCGGGGGAGTGAATACACCGGCCTGGACATCAGTTGGTGGAAGAATTCGGTCGAGCAGAATTCGTTCTTTGCGTGGAACCTGCGCGAGGACTTCATGGGCGGGTACGACCATGGCCGTCAGGCGGGGATCGTGCACGTTGCCGACCACCATCTTGTGTGCGGAGCCAAGTTGTGGGAGTGGGGCACGGGGCCGGGCGGGCGAGCCTGGGACAAGATCCTGACCGATACCGATGGTCCGTACGCCGAGCTGATGGTTGGGGCGTGGTCGGACAACCAGCCGGACTACAGTTGGATCAAGCCGTACGAGACGAAGGTCATCAAGCAGTACTGGTATCCGGTGCGCGGGATCGACGGTTTCAAGAACGCGAATCTCAACGCGGCGGTCAACCTGGAGCTGAAACCGGGGAACACGGTGGCGGTGGGCTTCCATGCAACGTCGCCGCGCATCGGCAGGGTTGAACTGACCGCCGGCGGCAAGAGCCTGCTCGGAGAAGAGATCACGATTTCGCCCGATCGTCCTTTCACACGCGAGATCGCCGTGCCTGAGGGCACCAAAGCGAGCGATTTGCGGGCTGCATTGCGAGACCGAGACGGTACGGTGCTGGTGTCGTATCAGCCCGTCGAGCGTGAGCCGGTTAAGGAGCTGCCCCGGCCGGTCACACCGCCGCCGAAGCCACAGGACATCAAGACGACGGAGGAGCTGTACCTCACCGGGCTGCGGGTCGAGCAGATTCACAGCCCAAGCCTCGATCCGCTGAGCTACTATGAGGAGGCGCTCAAACGGGACCCGGGCGACGTGCGATCGAACATCATGCTGGGCATCAACTGCAACAAGCGCGGCCTGTACATGGACGCGGAGAAGTACTTGCGGAAGGCGATCGAGCGCCTCGCGGCTGAATACACCCGGCCGGGCAATACTGAGGCGTACTACCAACTCGGGTTGGCCTTGCGGGCTCAGGGCAAGTTGGACGAGGCGTACGAGACTTTCTACGGGGCAACCTGGGATCAGGCCTTTGTGTCGGCGGCGTATCATCAGCTCGCGGAGCTGTCCTGCTGCCGGCGGCAGTTCGACAAGGCCCTTGAGCAGATCAACGATTGCCTGGCCGCCAATGCGATGGACACGCGGGCTTGCTGTCTGAAGGCGGCGATTCTGCGCCAGACGGGCCATGCCGAAGAACGAAGAAATGAGATGGCGGCCGTTCTCAAGGACGATCCGCTGAATTTCCGAGCGGCGAATGAACTGATATCGGCGAACGACGCGCTGGCGGGTCTTCACGATGGCGATCCCTTGCCGGCCGAGCCGCGTGCGAAGCTGCGCCGGCTGATGCGCGACGACATACAGGCATACTTGGAGCTGGCGGCAGACTACATGAGTTGCGGGATGCGGGAGAACGCTCTGGAGATTCTGTCGCGCCCGGTTGAGCAGAAGATCCCTTTCGTCAGCACCTACCCACTGCTGCACTATTACCTGGGCTACCTGTGCGAGCAGCAAGGGGCGAAGGACGAGGCTCGCCGGCATTACGCAAAGGCGTCGAAGATGCCGAGCGACTACTGCTTCCCGTTCCGACTGGAGGATCTGGACGTGCTCAATGCGGCCATCGTGGCAGACCCGTCCGACGCCCGCGCACACTACTATCTGGGCAACCTGCTGTACGAACTTCAACCGGAGCGGGCGATTCCCTGCTGGGAAAAGGCGCGGGAATTGGACGGCGGGTTTGCGATGGTTCACCGCAATCTGGGCTGGGCGTACCACCGGGTCCAGAAGAACATGGCCGCCGCGATCGAGAGCTACGAGAAGGCGATCGGCTGCAACCGGCTGGACCCCCGGCTGTTCTATGAGCTCGATGTGCTCTACGAGATGGACAACGCCAATCCAGCCAGACGTCTGAAGGCTTTGGAGCAGAATCATGAGACCGTGCGCCGCCGGCAGGACGCGCTGCTCCGCGAGATCATGGTCTTGGTGTTGACCGGCAACTACGACTGGGCGATCGAGTATCTGGCCAACAATCGGTTCCACGCACGCGAAGGGGCTGAGAGCATTCGCGATGTGTACGCCGATGCTCACTTGCTCAAGGGACTGGAGTTCATGAAGGCGAAGAACCCGGCCGAGGCTCTGGCCGAGTTTCGGAAGGGAGGCGAGTATCCGGAGAATCTCGCCGTGGGCCGCCCGCGACATGACCGGCGAGGCCCGCAGGTGGCGTATCTGATGGGCACCGCCGAGGACGCGCTTGGCGAGGCCGCCAAGGCGAAAGATTGTTACGGACGAGCGGCCGATCAACAGGGTGTGTCCGACTGGCCGGAGGCCCGATACTACCAAGCGTTGTCGCTGGCCAAGCTGGGCAAGGAGAGAGCGGCCCGAGAGGCGTTTGCGGCGTTGGTGGAAGACGGCAGAAAGAGACTGACCCGGGTGGAGGATACCGATTTCTTCGCGAAATTCGGCGAGCAGGAGACCAAGCGGGTTCGCACGGCCGACGCCTATTACGCCATCGGACTGGGATTGCTTGGCCAGGGTGAGGCTGACAGCGCCCGGCGGGAGTTCGAACAGGCGGTCAAACTCAACGCGAGCCACGTGTGGGCGCGGTATCAGTTGGCCGGACGATGAGAACGGGGGAGTCCTGCATGGATGACGAGATGATCGGGTTTCGAGAATCGCCGACGCGGCGAGCAGTCTTACAGCGTGCTTCGCTTCTGGCCGCCGGCGCGGCGGGTGTGACGTGGCCGGGGTGTTCTCACCCGCACCGCGATGACACGTCGCGTCGAGGTCCGTTGCGAATCGGTCTGGTGGCCGACGTTCACTATGCCGACAAGGACTCCGCGGGAAACCGGCACTACCGAGACAGCATCGCGCGGTTGTCCGCGGCCGTGGTGCATTTCAACGAGTTGAAGGTGGATCTCGTCGTCGAACTCGGTGACTTCATCGACGGGGCCGATTCGGTGGAGCAGGAGCTGGGCTATCTGGGGCGAATCGAGTCGGTCTTCGCACAGGCTCGCTGCCCGCGACATCATGTTCTGGGCAACCATTGCGTCCACACGCTGACGAAGCGGCAGTTCCTGGCACAATGCGGGCAACGCCGGTCGTACTATTCGTTCGACGTCGGCGGATTCCACTTCGTGATCCTGGACGCTTGTTTCCGGGAGGATGGCGAGCCCTACGGTGACGGCCACTCCATCTGGACCGATTCCAACATTCCGCCGGCCGAGCTTGAATGGTTGACGCAAGACCTGGCCGCGGCAAGGTATCCGGTCTTCGTCTTCGTCCACCAGCGTCTGGATGTCGACGATAACTACGGCATTCGGCAGCGAGCCGAAGTGCGCAGGCGACTGGAGGCGTCGGGCAAAGTGCGGGCGGCGTTCCAGGGGCACAACCACAAGAACGATTTCAGGATGATCAACGGTATCCACTACTGCACGCTGCCGGCCATGGTCGAAAGTGACGGCAACGCTTACGGCCTGTTGACGCTTGAAGTAGGCGGGGCCATGCGCATCGACGGCTTCGGTCGGCAGGAGAGCCGAGACTTCGAGCCGTCGCAGGCGTAACGACGCGTGTGTGGGACCGGGGCTGCGAAGGCAGAACCCGCCGGTGATGCCCGGCGAGATTCCATCGGCGCGGGCCCTGAGCGAGTGCCGGCAATGCCAAGTCAATTCGGTTTGCTGGCCTGCTGATTTTTTGCGGCCACCACCGTGACCGGTGCAATCTGCTCCAGATCCTTGAGGAGCTCAGCGGCCGGGCCGACGACCACGATGGCCAGCTTGGAGACGTCGATCCTGCTCGCCACCACGCGGGTGGCGGGGAGCATTTCGTAATCCTTGCTCATCCGCCGGTGTCGGCCCAGCCAGCCGAGCGTACGCTCGACGATCCATCGTTTCGGCAGCACCGCGAAGCCTGCAACATCGTCGCTGCGCTTGACGATCTCCAGCACCCAGCCGCCGAACTTCCTGGTCTACTCCACCAGCTTGCCCGCGTAGCCGCCGTCGGCCCAGATCAGCTTCAACCGCGGGTACACGCCGCGGATCTTGCGAATCGCCAACTTGGCTCCGTCGCGATCCTGAATGCTGGCCGCGTGCACCACCATTGTTCACCCATCTGATTCTTCATTCTGAGTGGTTGCCTGTGGTCGCCCCAAGATGCTTCCGACGCACTTCACGGGCGCGATCCAGGTACGAATCGAGTGTTTCGATCTCGAACTCCCGGATCATGTCCTGGATCGACCTCTCAGGGTGGAGCGAGAACAGGAGGAAGACCGCTTCGGGGCTGGCCGTATCTGCGCTGGCCAACGGGCCGTATTTCTCCTTCATCCGCCGAACGCGGTCGGCATTGTAGTCGATGTGGACGATCTGGCTATCGAGATTGACCCGGGTGAAGATGATTCGCCCGTATTGGCTGGACTCGGCCAAGGTGCGGCCCAGCGGGTCAACAATAACGCCGTTCTCATTGGGTACGGCGCTGGCGATGAAGCACTGGTTCCGCATCGCCGCCGCCGGGATCAATCTGCCGCCCCGAAACGCCGACAGGAAACAGAGCAGCTTCGTGCCGCGCTGCTTGTATTCCGCGAGCAATTCCGGGAAGTTCAGGTCGAAGCAGATCAAGGCTCCGATTCGACCGAAATCCGTGTCGAAGACCACCGCCCCCCGACCGGGAAGCACACCATCCTCCATTTCGCCAATCGTGGGAAACGCCTTGTCATAGCAGCCCGCGACCTTACCCTGCCGGTCAACCAGCACGGCGCTGTTGTACCGACCCTGGCCTTTCGGCCCTTTGCGCCAGTAGCTGCCCATAATGTACGCCCGGTGTTGTTTGGCCTTGCGAGCGAGGAACTGCGTGATAGGTCCGGGCTCAGGCAGCGGCTCCGACTGGGCGTCTTTCTCAGTGCGGCTGGCGGAAGGGGCCGAGTTCTGCATGCAGCCTTCGGTCAGCAGGATCAGGTCCGGCCGGTCAAGCGCCGCAGCGTCGATCAGCTTGTCCATCTCAGCGATGCTCCGACCAGCCGGGTGGCAGATGCACGAAACGCCTACCCGGCGAGAGTGGGACGGTTCGCCTTTCTGATCGTCCTTGGCGGGCTGGGTCTCCGCGCCATGGGCCGCCAGACCAAGGCCAAGGATCATCACCGCAACCGCCATCCGACCACATTCACCTTTGCACCATGCCATGATGAAGATCTCCGGCTTTCTGTCACTTGGACCGCCTAATCTGAGCCAAGCGAGACTATCGCGTGTGTGGAACGGTGCTGAAGCACGCGCTTAGAAAGTCACTCGACCAGGAGGAGCCCGTAGTAGTTCTGCTTGCAGTGTCGACTGGTCACGACCTCGATGGGAAATCCGGCCGCCCTTGCCGTCCCAAACACGTCGATTCCGCAAGCCTCCATTGCTGGTCTCGCCTGATCAGGATGCCGACATCCCTTCTCGAACGCGCAGGTCGGGCAGAGCTGGCAGGGACCGCAGGCAAAACCGAAAGCCTTGTAGAGCCCGCCCAGAAAGGCCGTTCGCTCAAGCCGGGCGACCAGGGGCCGCACATCTGTATACGCATCACAGTGGATCAGGATCGCCCGCTTGTATTCGTCGAGCACTCGGCGGGTTTCTTCCGGAACGGGTGAATGAGGCGGACAGAGAAGACTGGCCCCGTAGCCGTCGCAGCCGAAGCGGCACTTCCACCGGACCCAGGCACTGGTGAAGACCTTCCGGGTCGAGATCACCTTGGCATCCAGCGCCCCGAGTGAGACTGCCTGCTTGCGGAGCGAGTCAAGGGGGCTTTTCCGCTTCGGTTTGCTCCTTGCTCTCGCCATTGCAGCAACTCCTGACCAGGCGGCTCTCACGCCGCCGTATACCGGCTTCCTTGAGTCCCCTTGATCTCCTCCCTTTTCAGCTTCTTCTGCTTGGACAGTTGGCTCAGCGTGGTGTCTGCGGTCGCCCCACGTCCTTCCGACTTCCACTGCTTGTTGATCTCGGCAGACGTGGCACCCAACTTGCCCTTGCCTTTCACGAAGTCGAGGACGGACTGAATACCGCTCTTTGCGAAAGTGCCGCCCTTCCAGCGTCGTCCCTTGCAACCAGCAGCCGCCGGTCTTCCGGGTTTACGCCCTGGCTTCCGTCCCGGAGGGCGACCACGACGCTTCCGTTCTGGGAGCTGGATGCCGTACTTCTCGAACAGAGCATCGATCTTGGCGATGGCATCCACATGCTCCCGTCGCTGGGCTTGGAGCTTGTCGATCATCGCAACAAGCGCGGCTGCAAGACCGTCACTGGCCGTTCCCCTCACCTTTTTCGTCGGTCTTGCCTTGGCGGCGGGCGGCGTTTTCGACTGGCCGTGGATGGTGGTCATGTGCCGGCCGAGGTGCATGGCCATCTTGAACGCCTTACCGCACTCGGAACATCTGAACCCGGTTTTCTTGCGGGGCATGTGGGGGCTCCTGATCGACATAAACGGGATTCTAACCTCCCGAACAGGCATGAGCACGCTTAACCCAGGCGCGGCTCTTCGAGGGGAACAGGGCATACCTCGTGGCGACGGCAGGACGGGCACAGCCGCCCCTCCCACAAGGCGTTGAAGTGCTCAAGGACGGCATCGATGAGGGCCGACGCATGGGTCCAAACGCCGATCTCGAAGTTGCGTTTGCCTTCACCCTTTGCGCCAAGGCCCGCTCCGGTGAGATTGGCGCTGCCCAGGTACATCGAACGACAATCGATGATGACCGCCTTGGCATGCAGGCGCGGACACCGCCGGATCATGACCCCGCCCGGCAACTGCCGGCGGAGTCCCTGGAGCGCGGCGCTGCTGGGTATGCCACCATGAAGGAGGCGGATCTCCACGCCCTTGCCGGCCAGATGGCAGAAGATGTCGATGATGGACTTCGCCCGCCGGCCCCTGGCCGTCGGCACGAGCATGGCTTTGAAATCCGCTGTGGCGATGTCCAGGCTGGTTCTTGCTTTCAGGATCCCCTCGCGTACGACACGGTCGAGATGATCCGCATCGAAGACCAGTTCGGCTTCACCGCCCAGCACGTCGGGAGGGCGGAATCCATGCCGCAATAGGACATCCGGGTGAGACATAACCGTACATCGGCCATCCGGTGCCGCGGGTATGAGTGCAGGGACTGCGGTGAGGAACCATGATGCTAGCAGGCTGCTTCGGGCCAGCCGATGCCGGGGGTATGCGTGTTGCTTGCCCGTGACGATGAAGAAGGAAGGCCAAGTCGTTCAGGGCTCGGAAGCAGGGCCGGGGGGTGGACAGGTCCAGCTGTTTGTGGCGCAGCGGCACCTTCCGCTCCCGAGCCAGTTCGGTCAGCAGCTTGAGAAAGAAGCTGATGGTCATGGTCTTGCCCGTGCCGGTCTTGCCCCAGATACCCAGGTGTACCGGGTGGTCGCCCCGGAAGATGGGGGCAAAGTGGCAGCTGATCTCGCGGATCTCGCGGTCGCGGACGTTGGCGTTGAAAACCTCCTCCAGCACCGCCAGCTGCTCCGAGCGGATAAGCTGCTCACCTGATGAGCCGGCCAACGGAACGGCTATTCAAATGACAAGGGATCTGTCAGCCGAAAAGGTGGCGTCGAGACCATGAAGAGCAGCCATCTCCAAAGGCCTTTCTGGCGTAGGAACACCCCCGTTGAGCACGGTTCGGTCGCGACAGAATGGCTGATTCCGTTGACACTGTAATTCGTCTTGTTTTTATTTTGGCGCCGAGCTGGGGGAGCGCGGTACAATGACGGCATACTGCTCGACGGCACTGCCGAGCAAGGTCGCATGGGAAGAGGGGCAAGAACGCGCTCTCATTCCGGAGGCCGCCGCCCGTGTGGTCGCGGCGTCGCACCTAACTAGCGTTAAGGGGGGCGTGAAGAGGAGCAAGCCGTGCCGGGGAGACTCTACCTCCGCCTTGTCATGTTCGCGATCGCCATTGTCATTTCGGCCCCTTGGGCATCCGCCGCTGGCGGCTTCACCTACCCGGGCCGGGTCACGAATGGCGACGCACCGATCACGGGCTCGTGCGATCTCACGTTCACGCTCTGGGATACCGCGGGTTCAGGGAGCCCGTCGACCGGCGGGAACCCGATCGGCTACCTCGGCTCGAACGCGATGACGTTCCGTGTCAACGGCTCGGAGCGGATACGGATCGCCTCGGACGGATCGCTGGGCGTCGGTATCAGCAGCCCGAATACGAAGGTCTCCTGGCAGGTAAACGGCATCCGGCAGGACCCCTGGGCGAACGCGAACCGCATCCCGGCCGACGAGGCCAAGCCGGCCGACGAAAGGGGCGCCTATATGCACCCCGAGGCGTACGGCCAGCCCGAATCGAAGGGCATCGAAGCGAGGCACATGCCCGATCGTGCGGCTCACAAGCCGCAGGATGCGTCACGGAAGTAGAAACATCACCCGCTGAGTGTTCGCATGGCGGAAGAGGAGAATGATCATGAAACGCCGAGTGAGAATCGTGAGTTCTGTTGTAGCAGCGACGAGCGCCTTGGCCGCCGCCGCGATCGCGCAGGCCGCGACCCCCGTGGGCAGCGCGTTCACGTACCAGGGCCAGCTGAAGAAGGACGGCGTGCCCGTCAACGAGAACGCGGAGTTCCAGTTCTCGCTGTGGGATGCGTGGACGGGCGGCACGCAGATCGGGTTGACATTGACCCGGACCGATCCGGTGACCAATGGGCTGTTCAGCAGCTGGCTGGACTTCGGAAAGTCGGCACTCGACGGGAACAACCGCTACCTCGAGATCGCCGTGCGGGTTCCTCCCGGGAGCGGTAGTTGGACCACGCTGAGTTCGCGACAGCCGCTCCTGGCCACTCCGTACGCGCAGTACACACTGAAGGCCGAGGACCTCGTTTTGCCCTTTTCGGGCAGCACGGCCGAATGGGACGATGCCTTCACGGTCACGCATACGCGGGCGAGCAGTGACGCGGCCGCGATCGTCGGAACCCATGATACGACCGTTCACCGAGGAGTCGGTGTGAAGGGGATCGGGGGAATGACGGGTGTGGCTGGCGTATGCTACGCTGGGAACGACAGTCCGCTCGCCCTGTACTACGGCGTGTCCGCCTCCTGCACCGGTGGAAACGCAAATAACTATGCGGTCAACGCCTTGTCCCGATCGTCGAACACGGCTCTCGGTGTCTTTGCCGACGCTGACGCGGACACCGACGAGGCTGCCGGCGGCTATCTCATCGGCCGCAGCTCGGGCGCGGCGTCCGTGTATGGCGTCCACGGCGTGGCCCTGGCCGGCGGCACCGGAAACCGGTACGGCGTCTGCGGCGAGGCCGACGGCAGCGCCGTCGTGTACGGCGGCTACTTCACCGGAGAAAGCTCGAGTGACCGCACCTACGGCATTCGCGCCAGTGCCGCCGGCACCGGGAGCGGCATCAACTACGGCGCCGTGGCCCGGGCCGAAGGAGCCGGCACCGGGACCAAGTACGGCCTCTATGCGATTGCGACCGGGGACGGTACGGAAACCAAGTACGGGGTATACGGCGACGTCAGCGGCGGCGGCACGAAGTACGCGGGTTACTTCAAGGGCAATCTGACGGCCACCGGCACCAAGTCATTCCAGATCGATCACCCCCTCGACCCGGAGAACTCCCTTCTCAACCACTACTGCGCCGAGGGCCCCGAACCCCTGAACGTGTACGGCGGCACGATCGTGCTGGACGCGGGGGGCACCGCGCAGGTGAAGTTGCCGGCCTACTTCGAAGCGATCAACCGCGACTTTCGCTACCAGTTGACGCCGATCGGCGCGCCGATGCCGAACCTGCACGTCGCGAGCGAGATCGAGAAGAACAGCTTCACGATCGGCGGCGGTAAGCCGGATGGGAAGGTCTCGTGGGAGGTCAAGGGCGTTCGCAACGACGCCTACGTGCGCCAACGCGGCACCCTCGTGGAGCAGGCCAAGCCCCCGGGGCAGCGCGGCAAGTACCTGCACCCCGAACTCCTCGGCAAGTCGCCGCGGGAGGCGATCCACCCGATCTCGGAGCCCACGGATTGAAGCCCTGATGACCCGCGAGTTTCGTTACCGCAAGCGAAGTCGGCGCGCGAAGAACGGAATCGGCGAGGAGAAACAACCATGCAATGGGACTCTGGTGCGTTGCGTTCTCGGACAACACAGAAGTGGCTGATCGCGTGCGTCGTCGCATCCACGGCGGCGCCGGTCCTCGCCCAGGTCGGCGTCGGGTTCGACCTGACGTGGAACACGTTCGACGGCGGCGGCGTCATGTGGAGCGTCGGGGGAACCTACTCGCTGGGTGGTACGATCGGCCAGCCCGATGCCGCACTCCTACCCATGACCGGCGGAAGCTTCTCATTGTCCGGCGGATTCTGGCAAAGCCCAGGTCCGGCGTGCAGCAGTTTCGCGCCGGCGGACTTCGACCAGGACTGCGATGTGGACAGCGACGACCTTACCGCCTTGGCAGCCTGTGTCTCAGGACCAGCGCTTGGGTCATCATCAGGGTGTACGGGTAAGGACCTCGACCACGATACCGATGTGGACCAAGCCGATTTCGGCTTGTTCCAGCGGTGCTACACGGGTGCAGGCATCCCAGCCAATCCAAACTGCGCCAATTGACGATTTTGGGTATCGAAAAGGCTGAGTGGCTCACCAAAGACAGTGGCTGACAGCAGCGCTCTGCCGATGGAGCGGGCGTTCAAATGACAAAACGCAACGCGGGGCGGCGGTGTGGCCCCAGTGATGGGGGGGTCGAGTTCCGGGGCAGGCGGCTTCACATGGCCTTATAGCGTGGGCCACCGCCGCCCTCGGGCGCGGTCCAGTGGATGTTGTCCAGGGGGCACTTGCGCTGGCAGGTCTTGCAGTGCAGGCAGTTAGAGGCATTGACGGGCGAAAGGTGGCCCTGGATGCACTCGTAGACGCCGGCCGGGCAGAAGGTGACGCAGGGCTGGCCGAACTCGGGGCGGCATCGGTTCGCGCAGAGCGAGGCGTCGCGGATCCGGAGGTGGCAGGGCTGGTCCTCGCGGTGGTGGGTGTGCGCCAGGGCGATGAAGGTCATCTTGTCAAATTCCTTGTTGCCCTTATAGCGGTAGTGCTTGCCGGTCATGGTCTGGCTGTCGCGTTCGATCTGGTACTCGGGCAGCTTGCTCGAGAAGACGGACAGGGGCAGGCCCAGGGTGTTGCCAAAGCGGGAGATGGTGTGGCGGAAGTTGCGGGCCAGCTTCATCTCGCGGAAGACGGGCGACTCGCCGACCATCTCGGTGTACTTCTGGGCGGTCTTGTCGGGGGTTTTGAGCGACTGGGCAGCAGCCTGGCCGGCGAGGATGCCGGTGTCGATGGCGTTGTGCAGGCCCTTGATCTTGAGCATGTTGACGAAGCCGGCGGAGTCGCCCACGACGAGCACGTTCGACTTGCCGATGGAGCCCGTGGCCGGATCGCGCGGGATGGCGCGGTCGCCGCCCTCGGGGATCATCTTGGCGCCGGCCTCGATGACCTTGCCGTCCTTGATGTACTTGTGGATGGCGGGGTGGTTCTTGAAGTGGGTCAGGGCGTCCTGGGGATTGAAGTCCTTTTCGCGCCAGTCGAGGCCGACGATCATGCCCACGGCGATGGAGTTGTCGCCGAAGGAGTAGGCGATGCCGCCGCCGAACATGCTGGGGCCGACCAACGGTGTCCAGAGGGGGTAGCCCATGGCGTGGATGACGCGGTGATCGCCGAAGCGGGCGTACTGATCGGGCGAGACGCGGATGAGTTCCTTGACGCCGACGGAGTAGAGGGGCACGCCGGCGCGCTGGAGGCCGGCGAGCTGGACGAACTGCTCGGTGAGGAGTCCATCGCAGCCCTCGGCCAGGATGATGACGTCAGCCTCGACCGTTTCCTCGGGGAGGTAGTTGGGCTGGGGGTGTCCCTCGCGGTCGAGGCCCAGGGCGATGAGGCGGACGCCGGTCGCGCGAGCCTTCGCGGCATCCCAATCGATGCCGACGGCGGCGAAGCCGTTGTAGACCTCGATGCCCAGCTCGCGGGCGATCCGACCCAGCCAGCGCGTCAGCTTGGAGACGGAGATGATGTAGTCGCCCTGGTGGGACATCTGGGCCAGGCTCAGGTTGAGCGCCTTGGCCAGCCGGATGAAGGCGGTGATGGGCAACGTCAGGTGCCGGCCGCTGAGGAACAGGATCTGGTCGTGGTCGATGCGGTGGGTCAGGAGCTGGTCGGCCTCGGGCATTTCTCTCCAGTTGAGGCCGGTCATGTTGAGCAGCCGGTGGACGGCCTGGGCCTCGATGACGGCGCCGGAGAGGTTGTGGTTGCCCAGCTCAGCGGCCTTGTCGATCACGCAGACGTCGGTCTCGGGCCGGGCCTTTTTGAGGGCGATGGCGGCGGCGAGGCCCGCGGGGCCGGCACCCACGATGAGCACCGGGGTCTTGTGGAAGCCGTTGTTGCCACTCATTTCGAGGCCCCTTCCAGTACCGAGACGAGATCGGGAACCACGTGCTCGACGTTGCCAATGACGTAGTAATCGCACTGCTTGAGGATCGGTGCGTTGGGATCGTTGTTGACGGCGATGATCGTCTCGGTGTTGGCGACGCCGATCATGTGCTGGATGGCGCCGCTGATACCCAGGGCGATGTAGAGGCGGGGGCTGACGGCGGTGCCGGTCTGGCCGACTTGGCGGCCGCGTTCGGCGAAGCCGCGCTCGACGGCGGAGCGGGTGGCGCCCTCCTCGACGCGGGTGCCGAGCCGAGTTGCCAGGGCATCGCGGAGCGAGTCCAGGAGCTGGTGGTAGCTATCGCGGTTCTGGAGGCCGCGGCCGCCACTGACGATAACGTCGACGCCCAGGTCGACGCTCTCGGACGCGTACTCGGTCCTGAGGACGTCCATGCCGATATCCTCGGGGACGATCTCGACGTCTTCCCGGACGACCTCGCCCGGGCGGTTGGGATCGCGGGGAAGCTGCATGGCGACGCCCGGGCGCATGGTGGCCATCTGGACGCGGGAGTCCTTGGTGCAGATGGTGGCCATGACGTTGCCGCCCAGGGCGGGCCGCGTCTGGAGCAGGATGGCGATCTCACCCTTGCGGGTGCGATCGCGGATATCGAGCGAGGTGCAGTCGGCCGTCAGGCCGCAGCGTAGGCGGTACGAGACCATGGGTGCCAGCACACGGCCGGCCGGGGTCGCCGCGAACAGCACGATCTGGGGCCAGTGCCGCTCGACGAGTGCCGAGACCGCCTTGCGGTAAGCCAGGGGGTCGAACTGTTCGAGTAGGTCGTGCTCGGCTAGGTAGACGCGGTCGGCCCCAGCCTCGAACAGTTCATGTGCGAGCGGAGCGATGTTCGTGCCCACCAGGGCCACGCCGACCTTCTGTTCGAGCGATTCGGCGAGGTCGCGGGCCTTGCCCACGAGCTCGAAGGTGGCGGGAAGGAGCTTGCCCTGGCTGTGCTCGGCGACCACCCAGACCTCGCCCTGGTAGCTGGGCTGGAAGCTCCTCAGGCCCTCGATCAGCTCGTCCATCGACTTACCGGGCAGCCGGTCGGAGAGGTCGGAGGCGATTCTCTCGCGGGTCTCGTCGTCCATGTCGTAGAGGTCCTTGATGCCACGGGTCTCCATCGCATTGGAGAGCAGGCGGAAGCTCTCGACGTCGGCGGCGACGGCCTCGTAGGAGCGGTCGAACGGCGAGGGCCGCCTGCCGGGCAGCAGGTAGTGCCGGGCGCTGGAGCGCTGGGCGCCGTCGTGGCCGTCGCCCTGGCCCATGGACTCGACGATCACGCGGGCGAGATCGCGGACCTCGGTCAAGTGCTGGCACTTGCGGCTGGTCTTGCCCGGCGGGAACACGCGGGTGACCTGGGTCTTGGATCCCTTGCCGCCGATGAGGCTGGCCTTGACGTCGCTGGCGCCCCAGCGGGTGACCGGGACGCGACTGGCCCCCCGCGTGGCCGCGAAGCCCGCGTACAGCGGGTACTCGTACTTCGCCACGGTGAGCACGACGGGCAGCCCCCGGGCGGTGACCACTTGGTTGCCGCCGCTGAGGATCCGGGTGAACTGGAACCGGCCGTCCCCGTACTCGGCGTGGGTCAGGTAGGGGATGCAGCCGATGCCGAGCTCCTCGGCGATCTGGGCCGGCACCTGGGCCGTGTCGCCGTCGACGGACTGCATTCCGGCCACGATGAAGTAGTCGCGGCTGCCCTGGAGGACCTCCGATTCGATCCGGCGGATAGCGAAGGCGAGAGGGTTGGCCGTCGCGACGGTATCGGCACCGCTCAGGGCGCGGTCGGTGAGCAGGATTGCCAGGTCCGCGCGACGACTCAGAGCATACCTGAGGATCTCCTCGGCCATCGGTGGCCCCATGGTGAGCACGATGACGCGGCCCTTCTCGTCGTTGCTCATTCGCTTCATGTGCGCGGCGAAGCCCAGCGCCTGGGCGTCGAGCTCATTGATGACGTTCTCGAGACGGCTGCGCACCAGGGTGCCTGTCTCCGGGTTGAACGCGTTGTCGGTGATCTGGGAGATGTCCGGAACCTGCTTGACGAGGACGATGTAATCACTCATGGGGCTGACCCAGCTCTCGAAACGTGATCTGAGCGCAGACTGAGCAACGCTCGCTGAATTCCGAGCACACGTCGCTCGGTATCCTGGTGTCTCTTAGGGGACACCCTGGAGAACAGAGGGGCGGGATCATGAACCACGGTGCTCTTCTCGCACCCCTGACCTGGTATTGAAACGGAGCGGCCGACCGAGGTCAACTGATAGACTGATAGGAAAACTGATTCCTCGAGGGGCGGCGTGGCCCCCGGGGGGGGCCAGGGCCAGCGCGCATAGATAGGTAAGCTGGGAGGTCTGGCGCGATCGATTGGCATCGTGTATACCTTTCGCAAGTACGCCGTATGGAGCGGCGAGAGTCTCTTGCGAAAGGAGTCTGCCGATGGCCGAGAGAAGACGGGGTGTGGATTCGAGTGTTGCGGTGTCGAGGCAATCGCCA
>JAGNEZ010000043.1 GCA_018003015.1 Phycisphaerae bacterium
AGGCGGTGGTGGGCTGCGGATGGGTCTTGCCAAGGCCTGACTGGCGGGGTATTATTCAGCTGTTGCCGGTGGTGGCGTGGCGGTGTGGGCCCGTTCGCGACGGCGACGCAGACGATGTAATTCCTTGCACGGCAAGGACTTCTGGCCCGTGGTGCAATTGGTAGCACGCCTGACTCTGGATCAGGAAGTTCTAGGTTCGATTCCTAGCGGGCCAGTCAGCACGCGAAGTGGGCGGCAATGGCAGGCTGAGCATGCTTTTCGGGCGTCTGGGGGTGCGGCATCTGAAGTCCGGCCAATCCGGTATGGAGCCGGAGGGGTCGGCTGAGGAGGTAGCGCCGAGGGCACGTCTAGAAGGGAACACCCCGCCCGGTTACGGTCTTCACCCGTTCAGGGGACAGGTGGTCGTCGCGCTGCTATCAAGGATGTGTACTTTGGTTTGTGCAGCCCTGCGAGAGGTGTTCGCTCACCCGAAGCGGAGAGGGACGGGGGGTAGGGCTGGAGAACGGGCTGCAGGCGGTGAGGGGCGCGGCGTAGCGGGCACGCGGGGCACGTCGGCCGAGGAATGGGCGAGGCCCATCGAGGTCTTGCTGAACCGGATGCGCCGGGAACTGGAGTGGGTACGACCGACGGGCACCTTCATGTAAGCGGGACACAGGAAGGGACAGGGGCTTCACGTCACTTTGGGGCCAAGGACAACCTGAAGATGGTGAACCGGGAGTGAGAGGCAGGCCGCGAAGTGGTGGGCAGTTCATGCCGAGACGAGCAGCCCCTGGTGGCTGGACACTCGCACGATCGGGAGCATCAGGACTCTTGGTGCATGATTCGTGTCATGACTTGGAGATTGCCATGGGTATGCTCCTGGCCTGGCGTTGCAGCGATCCAGGCATCAGGTATACTGGTGTTTCGGTCCTGATGCGTCAGTCCGAAGGAAGGCGTCTCCGACCGACACGTCCCTGTCGACGCACCCTCCGGTCTGCCGACCTGCCTCGTGGCGTTGAGGATCGGGGTTATGATCTGCCCGTACTGTGTCCGCGAAGTCTCGTTCAGGCTTTCCCGAGCGGGGGCGACGGCCATCTCTGATGAGCCTGCCGTGGGCCAGCAACAGCAGGAATCCCCCAGTTCGGCAGGTCAGGCGTATCGCTGCTCGGCATGCAACCGCGAGATTCCCACGATGTTCGTTCGCGACTACCACCGCTATCCGCTGGTGGTAGGCAGCGGGGTCGGCTTTTCCGGTCACGGTAAGACGGTGTTTTTCGCATCCATGCTCCACGCCTTGCGGGATCATCGCCTCGCCGAGGCCTGGCCGCGGTTTTTCAGCCTGGCTCTGGACGATGCCAGCCTGACTACCGTGGTAGGCAACATGAACAGGCTTCAGAGTGGGGTGCTGCCGGAAGCCACGCCGCAGACTTTTGAGAATCCAACGCTGCTTCGGCTCAACAATCTTCCGCATCTGGGCAGTGCGGTGCTCTGCATGTACGACAACGGTGGCGAGGTGTTTCGGTCGGGCGGTGGCATTCAGCATTATGCGCACTACCTGGTTCACGCCCACACCGTGCTGTTCATGATCAGCATTCCGAGGCTTCGGGAACAGGATGACCTGCCGACGGCCATGTTTGGGCTGTTGAACGCGTTCATCCTGGGCATCCAGCAACTGGGTGGAGACACCCAGCGGCAGCACCTGGTGATTGCATACACCATGGCGGATGTCATGCTGCCCGATCTGGCAGAATGGGAGGTTCTGAGCGAGCATGTCAAGGGTGAGTCCTTTGATGATCTGGCGGACGTACGGGCGTATCTGCGGAAGATCTACGCCGTGTCCAGCCAGCTGCATCGGTACACGCAGGTTGGTCTGCGGGCGGCGGCGTTTCTCAACGCGGCGTTGGCGAACTTCGCCTCGGTGAGTTTCACGATTGTTTCTTCTCTGGGCGCGGCTCCCCAGGAGCGGCGGCTCACGACGCAGATTGCGCCGCGGCGTGTCCTGGACCCAATCCTGCTTCTCATCGCCAACTCTCTGACCAGGACCAAGAGCTGCGAATCGACTGATGAAACGGAGCCGACTTCGGCCCCGTCGGACTGGAGATTGCGCGCCCAGGGTCTCCTGCGAGACTCGTGGACCAAGGTCCGCGAGCGGTTTCTGCAGTAAACGGGGACCATCGTTGAGAGGTATGCGTCTTGAGTGACGGCACCCCTACGGGACCGAGACTTGCTGGTGCGATTGTCATGCCGGGAGCGGGCGTCGTCCATTGGTGGCGAAAGCTGACCGCCTCGCTGGACCGATCGCTGCCGGAGGATGCCAGCGCCGTTCCGAAGCTGCTGAGTCTGTTGCGACAGACGCGCAGGTTCATGGCTTTGGACGTCAGGGGCATGCTGCTGAGCTGGCTGGTCTTCTGGGGAGCGGCCCTGGGAGGGCTGGTTGGTCTCGTCCTGGTTGTCGCGGTGGCCAACTACCTTCTGAGCTGGTTCTGTCTCTGGCCGCTGCTGTTATTCGCAGCCAATGTTTTCGGGGTATGCGCTGTGTTGGGTGGTTTTGGAGGCATTGAAGCGTCACGGCGTGTTTCCTCGATGGACTATGTCATCTACGCCGCCTTGTGCGGGTTGCCCTGGTTGTTCTACCGCCATTGCGATCTGGCCGGTTGGCTGTACGGCCACGGCCACCCGCACCCGACCATGATGTGGGTGCTGCACATATTGATTCTAAGTATTGCCCTCGAAGCCGGCTGGCTGGCCTACCTGGCGAAGCGCGCGGTTACTGTTCCTGAGATCGTCGGTGAGCTGTTGCGTCGCCTGTACATGAACAAGCTGAGAGCCCTGCTTGCCGCGCGGGTTCAGGCTCTGGATGGTGATGAAGAGTCGGCGCCGGGGCAGGCGTTGTGCGGCCCCTGCCTGTCGCGAGTGGAGTTGTACACCGACAGGTTGCTTGGTGCTCGGTACTACCGGTGCCGGTCCTGCCGCCGTGATTACCCGGAGGGCGACGACTGGGAGTCCTTCGAGGAGGTCGTTGCCATCCTGCACCAGAGTTGGAACTCTGCATCGATGGTCAAGGGCGGACGCCTCTACGTCAATGCCGACAAGCGGGACGGGCTCTTTGATTTCGACCGTGTTGAGATCCACGAGGCCGACGACGTGCAAGTCGAGCGGTTCGTGATGGCGGTGTCGAACGACCCGGATGCTGAGCGGCGTAGTCGCAGACGGCGATGCACGATCAACCCTCAGATCAGCCTGTCCCAGCACACCGCCCACATGCTGGATGCCGTGTTCCAGGTGGCCAGGACGCAGCATTCCGCACGCGCCCTGCAGGGCGAGGAAACGGGCGCGTAGGGTTTGCCTCAAACGAGGAGCGAAGGAACTTGCGAGCCATGGATCGCCACATTCGCTGGTTCGATTTCGAGCTCACCACGATACCGAAGGTGCTGCTGGTCCTCGACGCCTCGGAAAGTGCGGAGGAATACGAGGAGGAGGTCCTGGAACTAGCCTCGGGCATCATCGCCGCTCTCCCGCATTGCGATGCTGTTCGAGTGGCTTTCCTGGGCGGAACAGAGTTGTTCAGCGCGGAGCAGTTCTCCGCGGGCAAGACCGAGTTGTGGAAGAAGAACCTGGGACGATGCAGTCTGATCAACCCGGTGTTCCGAGCAGCCTGCCCGACTGAGGAGCATCGCGTCGTGATCATTGGGACGGGCACGATCTTCGACCTGGAGGATCAGGCGGAGATGCTCGGTCGCCGGCTTCTTCTGGTCAGTGTGGGCCAGAGACTTGGGCCGGACGACGGTTCCTGGTTCTCGTTAGCGACTCGTCAGCTGCAGGAGGTGGTGGACCAGGTCTGGACCCGGGTGACGGGCGTTACGATCGGCGGGCCGGGTCTGTTGCCGATCTGCTGGGAGAATGATGCGTACCGGCTGGTACTTGGCAGCGACGGGGCGGCGTTGAGACTCGAAGGGAGCGCCGAGCCCTCCACCCGCGTCGGTTTCCTCGCTCACGGGAACCGCCTACCCGCAGCGAGAGTCGCCTACGCCGACGGTCGGGAGGTCGAGGTGGTGCTGAAGACAACGCGGTCCTTCGAACGCGAACTCCGGCCGCTGCGGTTATTCACTGCCGAGGAAGCCTACCCGTTTTACCTGACGGTGACGGACGGGGCGGCGTGCGGCGCGGCCGTCCTGCCCCAGATGTGCCGGTCGGTCGCGTCGGACTGGTCTGGCTTCATCCTTGTAGCCGAAGCGGCGGAGGGTCTGGCGGCCTATGCCTACCCCTGGGAAGTGATCGCGACCGGGCCCGATCTGGTAGCCGTCTACCAGCCGGGGGGTGTGGTTCCGATCATCTTTGATCAACTCAGCCATGAGTGGCGGATGCACCCGGAGCAGCCCATGGGCGGATGCCTGGAACTGGGAGGAGGCGTTTATGGCGTCGCCCTGTGATCGGACTGGCTTTCCCCTGCTAGCGATGCCGAAGTTGGGCGCAACCATGCACCTGTTGCCGGTGACGAAGGTTCAGTTCGAGTGTTTTCTCGCGGAGCCGTGCGGCTTTGGTGACGAATGGTACGAGGAAGTTCTGGAGACCAGTCCGCGAGTCTCGCCGACGCGGGCAACTGAAGCCGATCGGGAAGGACTGTTCATGGCCGGGGTGATCCCGTCCGAAGTTGAAGCATTTGCCCAGTGGCTGGGGCCGAAGTGGCGAGTTCCCTTGGCGAAGGAATGGCGGCAGGCGTACGCTTTGCTGAGGGCGGCGCCGTTTTCATCCGACGGGCTGGAGGCATGGGCGGGTTCAGATCTGAACCCGCTCGCCGCGGCGACCCTGCGTCTTCTTGAACACCAACTGAAGCCGAAGACATGGCTGGATCTCTCCCTGATGAGTGGCGCGCTGCTGGAATGGGTAGGTTCCGGAAGGGAATGGGGTGGCTTAGGCGAACCGCGGCCGCAGTTTGCCTCTTATCTCATCGATCCTCTTCGGAGTGACCCGATTCGGCCGATCCACCGCGACCGGCGGCTGAGAGATTTCGGAATGCGGCTCTGGTGTCCCCTGTGAGCGAGGTAATACCTCCATGACCGAACTTCGAGCTGGCCAGATTCTCTACACGCGGTTGAGCAAGGACCGTTCGCGAAGCGGCAAGGACGGGTACCAGACGCTGTGCTGCACGCGAGCGATCATCTGTGACACTGAACTCCCGGAGATTGAGGCTCGCTTCCTGTACTTTCCCACCGAGACCTCGCCGCCCAAGCACGTGTTTTTCGGTACGCGTAGTGGGAAGCTGGTGGTGGCCCGGATCAGTCGACTCGGGGAGACCGATGACCAGGGCAGGTTGATCAGCATCGCCCATGGGCTGGTGTTTACGGCGGCGGACCTGATTCGGGGGGGTCTGCTTCCGCTGGCCGTCTTCGACGTGTTTCCTTTTCTCACCGACCTCCGGAGGGCCTTCGAGGTCGATCAAGGCCGCTCGGGTGGCGCTCCTCCGGTCACGATTGTGTTCCCTGATCCTGTTCCGCCGTCTGAGGCCGCCCGTTGGCCGCTCGAGGAGTTGCGCAAGCTGGCCTTCTACGCCCTGCGTGCCCAACGACTCGCGGAGAAGAACACTGCCCTGGCCATGACCGGGTCACCGGAGGCGATCCTGGCGGCCATGCGTGTTGCCCAGGCGTTGCTTGCTCCGGCTCGCTATGGTGAATGCCCGATGGACACCTACTTCGTGGACGCCCACAAGAACCCGTGCAACCTCCACGGCAATTACTGCTGGGCGGTAGGTCTTCCGGAGCCGCCTCGATTCGGCAACTTCATTGCGGTGGATGCCGAGCGATGCCGGGTCAACGACAACCCTTCCTGGAAACCTGCCGACGCCTACGAATACTGGCTGGCCGCCAAGTTGGCGGCCGGTCGCCTGGATGACATTGTTCGCGACAAGGGGGGAGTCCATCAGGTATCGCGGGCTTTGGCGGGCGAGTCTCTGGGTGAGGCTGTAGGGCCGAGGGTCATTGAAGAAGTGTGCAGGGCCGCGCCAGAGCTCCTGCGGAGCGGGTTGCGGGACCGCATGGCCCGGCTGATCGGCGGGGAGCTGGCCGATCGACTGGTCGATTCAGTCATGGCCGGCATGAACCCGGCCGAGATCATGGAGCGTTTGCGTGGTGGCTTTGACGCCGCGGCACTTCTTCAGCGTCTCTTCGAGCATTACGCAGCCAATCGCTTCCGCCGGCCGGCGGCGGAGGAGCTGAAGACGCTGGGTTCTGTTCTCGAGGCCCATCCCCGACGGAAGCTTCAGCTTCTCTGGGCGGCGTGGAGAGGTGAAGATGCCGCGATCCAGCAAGCTGGGAGAGCTTTTGACGACGCCGGCTATGAGCAGGCGTGTGCTCTGTTTCTCGAGTATGGTCTGCCGGAGGTGCTCGGGCTGGTGCAGCCGGGTCGCGGAGCCGCTTTCCTTCGCGGCTACCTGACCAGTGACAGGGCTCATGCCATACCGCTGCCCGAGCTGGTGGATCGTCTGCTTCAAGTAGGCGAGGATGCGGCACTTGACTTGCTCGAGCCTCGGCTGGCTCGACTGGGGCTGGAGGACTTGAAGGAGCTGCGTCGTCTCTGCAAGCGGATAAAGAGCAAGAGGAGCTCGTTCACGGAGGCCCTTGAGAGCGCGTACAGCCAGGCCGTGAAGGAACGTGGGCTCTTTGCCCAGTTGCGTAACAAGTTCGGTATGTGATCTCAGCAGGAAGCACCACGATGTCACCGATGTTCTGTCCCTACTGTGTGCGCAAAGTGACCTTCAAGCTCACTGTGGCGGGCCCTTCCGGAATGTCCGATGCCCCTGTCGCGGCAAGTGTCGTTCCTGGTCCCGCGGCGTCGGGGAACCGTCGCGACAGCGTCTATCGCTGCCCGGAGTGCAACGAAGAAATCCCTCCGATGTACGTACGGGAATACCGGAAGTGTCCGCCGGTTGTGGGCAACTTTGTTGGGTTCACGAGGCACGGCAAGACGGTATTGCTGGCCTCGCTGCTGCATGAAATGCGCAGTGATCGTCTGGCCCAGGCATGGAAGCACTTTCACAGCCTGGCCCTGGACGATCCAAGCCTACAGACGGTTTTGAGCAACATGGCCAAATTGCGGGAGGGCATCTTGCCCGAGGCCACCGCTGCTGGCGGCAACTTCACTCGACCCACGTTGCTGCGACTGGCCAACGTACCGACGCTGGGCAGCTCGACGCTTTGCCTGTACGACGTGGGTGGGGAGACGTTCACATCCGGCCAGAGCATTGGGCAATACGCTCGATTCCTGTCCCAGGCCAAAACGGTGCTGTTTCTGGTGAGCCTGAGCACACTGGAGCAACAGTATCCCACGCTCAGCGATGGCCTGCACCACCTCTTGGGCGCCTACGTGTTAGGTTTGAACAACAGCCTGCAGGGCGACACGCGAAGCCAGCACCTGGTTGTGGTGTACACCAAAGCGGATGAGCTGATTGCTTCCCATCTGGCTTCGAGACCGGGGCTGCAGGAGTACATTCGCCACGAGGATTTGGACGAACTGAAGGACCCCAAGAAGTACCTAGCCAGAGTGTTCGCGGTTTCCCAGGAATTGCACCGGTTCACGCAGGAGGAACTGAAGGCTCAGTTGTTTCTGAACACTGCCCGCGACAGTTTCGCCTCGGTGAGCTTTGCGATCGTCTCGGCGCTTGGGGCCAGCCCAGACACCGGCAAAGGACGATTGACAACCCAGATCGCGCCGCGTCGTGTGCTGGACCCGCTGCTGCTGATGATGCTCAAAGGCAAGCTGCCGGTTGAGGAAGGAGATCGCGAAGACGAAGACGATGACGATGACAACGACGTGATTCCCTCAAGGCCCTGGACTGCGGGGCGGCTTCTGGGGACAGGTGGCGTCGTTGCCGCCATCCTGGCGGTCCTGGTGGTGACCGGTCTGCTCATCAGTATGGCCGTTCGGAGCGAGCCGAACAAAACGGCCGCGAAGCCGGTTCCGCAGGTTGTCGATCGAGGGCAGCCGGGGAAGGCTGGTCCGGTGACACCTCAGCCGTTTCAGCCGAAACCCGCGCCTGGAGCCGCTCAGGGTGGCTCAAGAATGAATCAAATTCCGTCGGCGCAGAGGGAAGCCATACGAGCACGAACCGGTGGAGGGGTTTCTCCCGGGGTTGCCCGAGGCCCGGTCCTACCACCCAGAGCAGAGGGGACGGTGACCTCGGTCACTCCCGCATTCACTCGTGAAGGAGGTTCAGTCACGGTGACGATCACGCTGGGAGAACGAGATGGTGTTCGTCGTGGTGAGGAGTTGAAAGTACAGGCCAAGCGGCATCCCATTCCCGACCCGATGAAGCCGGGCGGGTTGCTTGGTTTCGAGGAGTACTCTGTCAGGGTAGTGACCGTTGCGGCGGATACGTGTCAGGCTGAACTGCTGGACAGCACGCAGGGGGGGTTGCCGGCCAGCGGCGACGCGGTATCGCGTGGCGTTGCTGGGCCGAGCAGGGCCCCCGCGGATGCCCTCAGGTTGCCGTCGGGAAGACGTCGGCGATAGCCGTTGTCGGAGCGAGGTGGGCCTGTTCTGTGCAATGGACGAGGATGCAGAGCCCGAGCGAGTCGACGACCTCGGGGCATGGGGTGAAGAGGGCCGCGCCGGCCCGCTGCCTGCAGAGATCGCGGATCGTCTGGACCGGGGCCTTTGCGGCGTAGAGATCGGACAGGGTCTTGCGTAAGCCGGGCGTGGCAGCCAGACGCTCCCCCAAGGGGCTGAACAGGCAGACGTGGCGGCACGCTGTGCAGCCTGCCCATGGGTGGCCATTTGGGCTCGTGGCTTCGTCGATGTGCTGTCGCAGCTGGCTGGCCTGCGATGGCGAGGCGGTTCCTGTCTGCCGTGATTCGTGGACCAGGTTGATGAGGCTCTCGACGACATGCTGGATCGTGCGCAGGGTCGCTCGGTTGGAGCCGTGGAGTGCCCACAGTGTGCTTTCGCAAGCGGTGATGAAGACGCACCAAGCCAGGGCTTCATCTTCCGTGTCGCTCCTGCGGCTCCGTTTGCGATGCGGGGCCAGCTGTTCGATCAGTTGCGGCCACGCAGCGATTGCAGCGTTCGGGTCGTAGGCGCAGGACAGGGCGTAGGCCCAGAGGGTCTCGGCGGTGCCGCGGCCGGCGGCCAGCCGGCGGGCCTCCGCTCCGAACGCACAGATCTCGCGGCACCCGTGGCAGCCATGCCATGGGTGAAAGATCTTCTCATGCTGGATGATCACCCTTTCGGCAGCGGCCTTGACGTCGTGATTGCCGACGGGTTGCGTGTGGGCGTATCGTGGTATTCGGACGAGGGCTGGCGTTTCGCAGCCCTCGGCGTACGCGACGGCCTCGCCCCGCCGCAGACTCGTCACCGCCATTTTCTGTCGGCCCATGAGATTCATGGCGCCGCCGATGAGATCGCGATCATCGGTGGCGACGATTCGGTGCATCACCTTGAGATTCGTGTTCTTGATCATGTCGTCCGCGAGCTTTGCGGGGATTTGCTCGGCGACCAGGAGCCCCTCGCCGTAGGCCCGTATTTCGGCCAACATGTTGCAGAACGTCTCGACCGACTTGCCTTTGGGGTTAGCGCTCTCGGCGGAGGAGGTGTCGGTCGAGGTTCGGGTGAGTAGCCGGTGAGCCTCTTCGATGAGGGTAACGTGCTCGAGTCCGGGCTGTTCGCCGCGACGCTCGAGGGTCTCGTACAGTCGCATCAACAGGAGGCCCATGAAGAAAGCCTTCTCCTCGTCGCTGCCGAGATGGGCGATTTCGAGGACGGTTGGACGACTGAGGAGATCCTCGAACGGAATGGATCGGGGGCAATCGAACGTTTGCCCCTTCTGGCCGATCCGCAGGGTATCCACGCGAGCCTGGAGCCCCGCGGTCACATCCATGCGAATACGGCTCTCGTAGCCGAGTTGGTCCACCACTTCGCCGATAGTTCGGTGCAGATCGCTGAGTGTGGGAAACGCCAGGGGCGGAGGCTCACCGCTGGCGGGGTCGGCCTCGGGATGATGGACGAGCAGCATGTCCCAACCGCGTTCCTCGTAGATGCGGTGGAGGGATCGCTCCAGGACGTAGGGCATGGGTGCGTAGAGAATGAATGCCGCGTTGAAGACCGCGTAGAGAAGAGAGATGTGCTGCTGGGGGATGGTTCCCGGGGCGAACTCGAATGGATTCAACGGGAACGGAGCCACTTGTGCCAGGCCGGGGGTGAAGACCTGCAGATTCTCGAAGCCGGGCACGCCGAGGAGGGTGCGGTATTGAGCCTTAGCCGGCTCGATGACCATGAAGGGCACGTGATGTCGAGTCCACAACTGGTGCAGGAGGTGAAGAGCGGTGTTGGTCTTACCGCTCCCGGTCACGCCGACGATCAAGGCGTGGCGGGTGAGATCATCGAGGTCGATGCTGAACCGCCGCCCTGTGGAGCCGGCATGGCCGAGGATCTCGCCGAGGTCGATGGCTCTGCGGTCAACGCTTTGGAGATCTACCGAGAATTCGCGGGGTGTCTTGATATAAAAGCCGCACACCTCCCTTCGGGGCAGTTCGGCGAGGAGGCCGGCCTCGGAGCTGGTGAGCACGGTCTGATCGCAGAGAGCGCCAAGCCCGAGAGGGTTAGGCCGGCCGGTGGTTGTTTGCCCGGCGCGGAGTTGTGCCAAATCGGCGATGGTCCCATTGGGCGGTTCGTGGTGGAGAATCATGACCGGTTGGGGTTTGGATTTGGCGCCGGCGAACACGGCACGAAGCAACGAGGCGGCCTGATCGAGCTGTCCTGCTTCCGAGGCTGCGAGCAGTGTGCTGGCCCTCCACATGCCTTCGCGGAGCCCGGCAGCCATTTTCTCATGGGCGGACTCCATGAGCTGTTCCTGGTATTGAGCGAGTCGATCGAGGCGTTGGCGTTGCTCGCTCTGCACGCTGGTTTGCTGCCCGCTTTCGGACCATGAGACGTGCTGGTGGATCAGGTTGATGCGGAGGCTGAGTTCCTGGAAGGCGGAGTCCACGTCGGCGGTGGAGACAGGTGAAGCATCGAGGAAGTAGCAGTAATCTGTTCCGGACAATGCCCTGACGATCTGGTCGACCGGGCAGAACCGCTCGACATCGGGAGCTTCTGGCCAGGGATGGCCGACCATGGAGAGAGCGACGCGCATGGCCGCAAGCCGCTTGAGGACTGGAGCGAAGTCTTCCTCGCTGCGGAGGGGGCGGAGGTCGAGTTCGGGATAGGCGCTCAGCAGGCAGGTTTGCAGGGAACGGAAGGCGATGGCAGCCCGGTTGACTGCGTCCTGCTCGGAGGCGGCTTCAGCTCTCACGCCCCAGTAGATTTCCACCTCCGGGCCGGAGTTCAACAGGAGATACAGCGTCGAGGCGGCTCCTCCGCTGAGACCGGTCAGAACGCGGCCCGCCGGCCCGGCGAGGGACTCATCTTTTCGCCTGCGTAGCCCGCCGTGCACGGCCATTCCTCGGCATCGAGCCAGCATGACGGCGTACGGGGCGTGGTCGAGGGGGGTGAATACCAAGCCGGCATCGCGGTACAGCCGGGCGGCGGACGGTGATGACCGCATTGGGAGGCCCGTTCCCTGCAGGTCGTGTCCTTCCCAGAAAGCGATTTGCTGTTGGAAATCGGGACGCAACGTTCCGGTCGTTGAAACCACGGGAGTTGACAAGGCGTTTGTCCCGGGCGGGGGGACCCCGGCGACAGCGGTCTCGGACGCCTGCGAGGGACCGGTGGCCCGAGCTGAAGGTGGCGGAGGGTGGGCGGTCGATGGCGGCCCAGGGCGGAAGCCGCCGTAAGCTGGGTTACCTGGTCCGGTGTTCATGTGGTCGAATCCCCTGGTTGGTTTACGGTCGCGGTAGCGACCGAGCTTCACGTCCTCACCGGCGTAATCTCGGAGTTGCGGGACGTCGTCGCTGGGTCTCATTGATCTTCTGGATCAGCTTGCGGGCTTCGGCGGCCTCGGCAGAGGCCGGAGCCTCACGAAGGACCGTGTAGCACTCTGTCCGAGCCTTGTCGTACTGCTGATTCTTGAGGAACGTGTTGGCTGCCTCAAGGCGCTCCTTCAGTTTTTCTGGTGGTTCGCGCTCGAGGGCAGGTTTCTTTGCCACTCCGCCTGGGCCTTGGGCCGAGGGCTGGGTGGCCAGACGGAGCAGTTCCGGATTACCGGGCAACACGAGTTCGCTGATCAGTCTGGAGTAGACACTGCGGGTGGCCATGTTCTTTCCCGCCTGATCGCTGAGGGTGATCTGGCCGTTGGGTTTCTCGAAGAAAGCGGAGATACGGAATATCATGGGCACATTGCCACCGGTCCAGTTGGTAGCCGCCAGATGATGATCTCCGTAGACGATGCGGGCCAGACTGCCGCTGGCCACCTGCTCGCTATTGTTGGTCACGACTGGCTTGTCGTCGATGGTCACCTGGTTTGGATACCAGGCGCTGCCGGAACCGGTGCAGAGCAACTCGGACCACGTAGACTGGGCATCGGGCCAGGCTAGAATCAGGTCCTTGAGGGCTCCTGCGGTCATTTCGACCTGCAGCATCTGCATCTGATTGGCGATCTCGGTGAAGAACTCGCAGCTTGCCCGCAGTCGGACCTCCACGTCTGTGGCGGACAAGTCTGCGCTGACTGAATCGATCGCCCGGCCCACGTTGTGCCACACGAGGCTGAGCTGAGTCGTTTGTCGCGCGGCGTTGAGTGGCGTGTGGCTGGCCACGACGATTCGGCTATCGGGGAAGACCCAGACGGACTCGCCCCGGGAACCGGCCTTGACCAAGACAAGGACGTCACCGATTTCAGCCAGGCTGCCGAGGGTCTGCAGGGCTTTCTTGACCGGGTCCATCTTGAGGACAACGCCGAGGTTGCCCTCGAGACCGGAGCGGAAGCCGTAATCCGAGGCGCGGAGGCCAGTGCGAAGGACGCCGCGGGCGTTCTGTGCGGCTCGCCTGTTCTGGCGATCCTCGAGTCGGAGCTCGATGCTGCATCCGGCCGGCGTGTTCTCCATGCTGACGGAGAGTTCCAGCGGGGCCTGCCCGGGCGGCGCCAATGGTGGCCAGCCTGCGGCAGTCGCCGCCGCCGCCATCGCGTCGCGCACCTCCTGTTTACCGATTGTCACATCTGGAGAGATCTTGACCGGGCCCAGGGCGACCCGGTAGCGTCCGCTGTCTCGCGATGGAATCACGGCATTCAGTCTGCCCTCGCTGTCGCGTTCCTCGGCCTTACCTTCGATCAACTCGCAGATCGACAGCTTCTCCTGGACGGTGGCCACCTTCAGCCGGCCGACCACTTCGCGTTTAGTGGCCGGTGGGTGGCCGGAGTTGGCCGGCTCGGGCTTTCTTCCCGTTGTGCGGACGATATCCAGGGTGTCGTTTTTCTCGATGCCGCTGGCTGATCCGAGGTTGATGTAGACCTTGTTGCCGCTGACTTTGGCGATGGCTCCTGTCGGCTGGGCACTGTCATTCTCCAGTTGGCC
Source organism: Phycisphaerae bacterium (assembly GCA_018003015.1). NCBI lineage: Bacteria > Pseudomonadati > Planctomycetota > Phycisphaerae > Phycisphaerae bacterium. Next base: position 13,416 of record JAGNEZ010000043.1, read on the forward strand.
CAGCAGACCTCGGAGCGTGTCGGTGAGTCCCGTACTTGATTCCCCTTTTGTCGCGGATGCCCTGCCGAGCAGAGTCGTAGCGATGGCCAGGATGATGTATTGGCGCCTGTGACTCACGGTAGGCCTCCTCTGATGAAGAACCAGACGGCTTGACCGCCGGTTGCAGTCCATGACGTGTCCTTGGCGTGGGCGAGACCCGCGAGGGGTTCTTGGCCGCGTGGTCACCCTGCAGCAGCCAGCGAGCCAGTTGTGCTGCGGGGCGTACGACGGCGAAGCGTGCGGCCGTGCGAAGCCCGGACCGGTCGCGGATGCAGTGGGCCAGACGAGGCCCGAGGCGGCTGTAGATCGCGACGCCGATCCATCCCAGGGAGTGGTGTAGCAGCCACTCATCGCGAAGACGTCGTAACAGGATGACCTCCGGGGCCTCTTCGTCTCCGCAGACCGCGGTCAGGACGAAGCAACCGGTGCGGGCGATTTCGGCGCCCTGTTCGTTGGTGATGCGGGTCACGTTGATGACGCCGCGCCAGGCGTAGCCTGATACCAGGACACGGTCACCCAGGTCCAGGGTGCCTCGGAGGGCGCCGGCCAAGCGGCAGTTCACCACCTGGCCGTAGTCGGTTCGCAGCCGGAAGACGGTGGCAGGCGTGTTGTGTCCGAGGAAGCCGCCTCGTTCGGAGACCTGCTGGGGGAGACGGTCCACTGCGCCGCCGATGCTTCCGCCGCCGGGCATGTGACTGGTGTGTACGGGCATCCACATTTGGGCTGATTCCTCAATTTGCCGATCGCTGCGGTCCGGCCATGGCCAGGTAAGCCAGGCGCTCCATGAACGGTGGATGTGTGCGAAAGAGCCGCTCGGCCCAGAGGGTGCCAGCTTTCGGATCTCCCCCTGAGGCCAGACTGGCGATCAGGTCGTCGATGCTGTACTGTTCGTTGTGGGTGAAACGGGACCGTGCGTACCTACCGACCGCAGCGAGTTCTCCCGGGAACAGGGCCAGGCTGGCTGCGAGTGCGGCCAGCACGCCTTGGGTATCACCCAGCACGTTGACGGTGCGCAGATCGGCCCGTCGCTCGACGAAGCGGCTGTAGCCCAGGCATGCCGCGATGACGAGGAGCAGCCAGAGACTCAAGGCAACCGCGTAGAATGCGACCATTGACAGGAGCATGGCCAGGGCCAAGAGCACCAGCAGGCCAACGAGGCAGCCCATCGGGCTACCTCGTGACATCATGACGAACATGGCGATTGGTCCGACTCCGGATCCCTGGGTCATCTGGCCGGCCGCCACGCGTAGCCGCCACGCAAGGCCGAGGATGGCCTCCATTGCGGCAAGAACCGGCCCGCTGACGGTGAAGAAGAAGGTATCGAACAGCTGGAGATGGACCAGTTCGTGAACGAGGACTGCCTTGAGAGCGAAGGAGGAACCGGACTGGCGCATGGTGTCGACCAAGCCGGTGTTGACTCGCAGACGGCTGAACCGAGGACTGATGCCGAAGCTACGGATGTTGGGGGTCGGGTCGTCGATCATCACCAGCGTCGGCCGGGGCAGGTTCATCTCTCGGCAAGCCTCGGCGAGCGGATCGAGGACTTCTCGCTCCTCGGGTGTGGCGGTTGCCTCCGTGACCAGTCGTCCGGATCCGGGCAGCGCCCACCGGAGGGCGATGATCAGGTAGGCGGCTGATGCCGCCAGCCAGGCGAAGGTTGGGCCGGTTTCTGATTCAGCTCCCCCCACTGCGGTTGCCGCCCACCGGAAGCCGCCCAGCACGCACGCCAGGGTGAGGATTCCCAGCCCCAGGGATAGGGCTCCGGCCATTGGAGGAGCGGAAGGCAGGGTGAGCGTCGGCTGCCTGGCCTTTTCTTGTGAGGCGTCCGACGGCTCTGTTGTGGGTGATGGAAGCGGAGCTCGTTTTGACCGCGCCTGCTCCTGGACTGTTCCCATCCAGACACAGATCTGGCACTCGCGCGCGAACCGACCGGAGCTGACCCGTACGGTGGCCTGGTGTTGGCCGAAACCCGGCAATTGGGTGGCATCTACGGCGAGCATGAGCTCGCGGCCCTTGGCGGTTGCAGAACCCAGCACCGCCTCGACCCATGGTTCCGAGGTGGTCAGTTCGAAATCCACGTCACCGTCGATCAGTCCGAGCACGGTGATCGAGCGCCATTCCGTGGCGCCCGGAGCGATACGTCCGAAGTCCACGCTTGGACGGGACAGATTGAAGGACACCTCCGCCACTTGCCCACCTCACGCTCGACCAACCTGCCGTGTCTGGCCGCACAGCTGAAGGACAGAACGGCAGTCTAGGCCAACCGAAGCCGCGGTGGACCGACCTACTTGTCGGGCGTCTCCGCCTCGATGGTTACGGTCCACGTGTCGGTGGCCTTGTCGTATTGTGCATCGGTGATTCGCAGATGCTCCTGGCATTGAGTGTTGGGGATATCCCGCCACAACTGCATTTCCGCTCCATGCTGTGAACCGGCGTGGCGGCATCCCTCGTCATAGCCCAGTTCTCCGACTTGCCCGACCTGGGCCTTGAACCCGATTTTCTCAAGGTCGGCCGCAGCGGCCTCGATGGCATGCTCCTTATCGACGGCGTCGTAATTACCCACTTCGTAGTAGTGATGCTGTCCTTCCACGCCGTGGAGTTTCTCGTCGACGAAGTTGGCCAGGTGGTGCCAACTCTCGGGTCGAAGGCCGCTGATGGCTTCCGCCCGGGAGAGTGATCCGGGCTCGCTGCCTAACTCGCGCAGCTCGGCGCGGTCCATGGCATAGTGGTGATCGGCCTCGACCTGTTCGACGGGGGTCTTTTCGGTTCCGAAATCGAGGAGTTCAGGGAGCTCCTCGCGGGTTTCTCCCTCAGAGCCATTGTCACAGCCTGCCATGGGTGCGTCCTCTGTGGCTTCGTGTGAATCCCCGTCTGATCCGGCAACGAACAGAGCACGTGATTAGTGCATCCTAGCCCGAATCTGCTAGACTGTAAAGGGGGTGCTCGCTGGCGGACTTGGCCGGCAATGTCTGAAGGGGGTGATGCCCGGTCATTGACATGGTGCGATCGGGCGCGGGTCGACGCAAGCCGACCGCTGGTGAGCCCGGCGCGTCCCATGTAGCGGAGCGCGGACGGCAGGTCCGTCTTGGCGGAAGCGTCCACGGGGAAGCTGGCCGCCGCCCCGCTATCGGCCTGGCTTCGATCAGAGGCGGCAAGTGCGGGAATGACGATGATGCCTCCAGCCGGTTACACAACTGAAGGGCGATTGCGCGTAGCCCGGCGTAAGACCTGCAGCAGAGTGCTCGGGCCAGGCTCGCGGGCGGTGATCTGGTTTCATGGATGCGACCTCGGTTGCCCCGGCTGCGTTGCCCGGGAATTGAACACGTCTGCGCGTTACGAAGTGTGTTCAGCGGCGGAGCTGGCAGGCTGGGTGCTGGCCATCCCAGGCATCGAGGGTATCACGCTGACGGGAGGCGAGCCTTTTCAGCAATCCCCTGGGGAGCTCGGCGTGTTCCTGGATTGTGTGCGGCGGGCCAGCGAATTGTCGGTGATGTGTTACACGGGTTATACGCTGGATGCGCTCCTCGCAAGCCCGGAGGGCGAGGCCCATCAACGGCTCCTGGGCTACATCGACATCCTGGTTGACGGGCCTTATGTCGCGGGGCGCAACGAGGGCCATCTCTGGAGGGGCTCGGCCAATCAGCGGATCCATTTCCTGACCGACCGCTATCGCTCCATGTCCGGCACGGTCGAGCGATCCAAGGGACGAGCCATTGAGGTCGAGCTTATTGAAGGACGTCGCTTGGAGCTGACGGGTATCCCGGAGGCCGGCTTTCTCGATCGGTTCAGACGGCACTTGGACAGGCAAGGCATGATCCTGGACTTCAGCGAGGCTGCCTCCGGATCGGTGATAGGATGACGAGCCATGAGCGGACCGAAAGCAGCAGACGTTCGATTGAAGCTGAATCGGGCGTTGGAGACCATTCGCCGGCAGATGGGCGATATTGCGTCCTATTCGGCGGTTCTCGAGCAACTTGGGTCCTCGCCGCGGGATGCGGCGCGTTGCACGGCCCGGGCCGTTGTCGAACTGACGACGCGGGCGTTGCCTCCCGAAGCTGAGCAGGTTTGCCCGTGGGAGCTTCCGGAGCTAGCCGGGCTGCGGCGGCGGATCAGCGAGCTGATGAACGAGGGGGCGAAGTGTGACCAGCGCGCCGACGTGTTGCGGGCTGAAGCCGAGGCCTTGAACCAAGAGGCGGACGGGCTGCTGGCCCGGGCCACCACGACCTGTGAACGGGTCGAGCGCACGCTCGGTCAGCAGGTCCACTATCTTTACGAGGAGGACAAGCAGGCGTCCGAGGCCCGCACTGACGCTGAGCAGGCCCTCGCCCGGCGTGGGGAGGCGACGCGGAAGATGCAGCAGGTTGCCGACCAGCTGAAGCAGGCCCGCAACGTCTACGACGCCGTAGCCCGGCTGGATCCCCTGCTCCAAGCGGCCCGTCGGCGGGTGGAGTCGCTGGTCGCCGAATCACAGGCTGCCGAGCGTATCAAGGAAGCGGTGCATCGGCAGGCCCGTGCGATTCAGCAGGAATGGACGAGTCTGGCATCCCGGCTGCGGGGGCTGGACCATGCCCGCTTCGCCCCGGGGGTGTACGACGGCATCCGGTCGGACATTTCCCGGTTTGAGGCGGCCATGGAGAAGGGCAAGCACCAGCGAGCTCTGGAGCATGCCGGGCTGTTCATGGACCGTCTACGGCAGCTGGTCGAGCAGGTCGGGGCGAAGCAGGCCGAGTGGGATGCCGGCCGGCAAGCCGGGGAGAACGATCTGAAGGCGGCCCAGGAAGAGATTGGGCAGATGGACCGTGAGCAGCTCGAACGCTGGGCTGGCAAGCCGGAACAGGTAGCGGCCGCCTATGGCCAACTCAGCGATGCGAGCCGGCGGATCGAAGCTGGCGAGTTTTCCGAGGCCCGCCAGGCCATTTCGGCCGCGTTGACCAGTCTGCGTGAACTGCACAGTGTTGCCGGCGAGAACCAAGCCCGGCAGGAGCAGCGGCAGGCCATTGCCGACGCGATCATGCAGGCCCTGTATGATCTCGGCTATGACACGCCTCGGTATCAGTATACCGAGGTGGACGCCCAGGGTCGGGACGACGAGCTGTCGGATTTGAGCGTATTTGCGAAGCACCCGGGTGATGTTGGCGACATGGCGATGCACATTCATCTTGACGGCCACGTCGCTCTGGAAGTCAGGGACATCCCGGAAGGCAAGGAGGCCCTGTGTCACGAGCAGCTGGTGGGGCTGCAGGGTCGGCTGGCCAAGGAGGTGGACTTCGAGATCACGGATTGGGGGCGTGCGGCGTCGGTGGCCTTGGGGGGCAAACCGGAGGATGGGGGCGTCAGGTTTCAGAAGGCCGAGGGGCAGCGCGAGCAGCGTAAGGAGCGGATGTGATGTCTGCCGGCGGTGAAAACGAGCGACTACTCTCGCAGCTTCAGGTGCGTGGTGGCCGGCGGCAGTTGATTGTGAGCGGGCACGTCCACGATCTGTTTTTTGTCGATCTGGCCCACGGCCTGCAACCCTTGCGTGAGGCAATCCGCATCCATGGTGAACGGAACGGCTACGAGGTCATCCTCTTCGTCGACGCTGCCGGCCGGCTGAGCTTTGCCAGGCCGGGCATGCGTGACATCTACGAATCGCATGTGCGGGCGGTGACACCTCCTGTGGGCGGGGCCGGGACGGGCGGCAAGGTTTTCACGCCCACGAGCGGATCGGGGGTTGTCTCTGGCGGCGGGCATCACATCCGGGAGCAGGTTACCGGATCGGCCCAGAGTGAAATCCAGACCACCTACGACCACATTGCCCGCCTGCTGCGATCCGGCAGCAGGAGCATGGTCGTTTTCGAGTATCCGGAGAAGCTCTGGATTGGCTCACCAAACCACCAGGAATTGCGTCACATTGAAACGGTCATTCGATGGGGACTGGCCGACACCGGCCATCCCGACAATTGCTCGATTCTCGTGGTCAACCCCAACCGTCTGGCGGAATTCGAATCCGTGGCGAACCACTGCATTGACCGGTCGAACTTCAGCAGGACAATCCGTATTGGCCCGCCGCCGCGTAAGGAGCTGGAGCTTTTTGTGCAGCGGCTGACTTGTCGGTATGGTCTCCGCGGGTCGCCAAAGCGCATTGCGGCGGCCGCTCACGGCAAGCAGCTCAGCTTATACGATTTCAGCCAGCTGGTTCTCGACCACCTGGCCAAGTCGCCCGGCATCGACTTCCTGGAAGGTCTCTTCTCGGCCCAGGAGCAGACCCAGACGCTCGACGAGCTGTTGGCGGACCTTGACGCCCTGGTGGGGCTGAGCGAGGTCAAACAGAAAGTACGCGAGCTCCTGAAGATGGCGGAGGAGGACTCCATTCGGCGGCGTACCGGGGAGGAGGGGTCCCTGCCCAGCTATCACATGTTTTTCCTGGGCAACCCCGGCACGGGCAAGACCGTCGTCGCCCGCCTCCTGGGTCGGATTTTCTGGGCCCTGGGCATCCGGTCCGGCCAGGCGTTCGTCGAGATTTCCGCCCAGGACGTCAGCAGCCCCTGGAACCCCGGCGACGCGATCCAGAGGATGGCCCAGGCTGTCGACCGTGCGATGGGTGGGGTTCTGTTTGTCGATGAGGTGTACCTACTGGCCGAGGATCAGTGGAGCCGTCAGGCCCTCGAGACGTTGATGAAGGCGATGGAGGATCATCGGGACAATCTCACCGTGATCATGGCCGGCTATGAGGAGAAGCTCCCGGAGCTGTTCAAGGTTAATCCTGGTTTCAGGAGCCGCGTCAACCACACCCTCCGTTTTCCTGACTACTCAGCGTCCGAGCTGGGGTTGATCTTCGCCAGCATGTGCCGCAAGGCCGGGCTCACTCTCAGCGAGGAGGCCAAGTCCAAACTCGCGCGATACATCGAGTCTTGCGACCGGCGGGGTGGGCTGGGCAACGGCCGAGGTGCCCGCAACCTATTCGAACGGGTGCAGACCGCGGTCGCCTGCTCAGGCCGGCATGACGGGCAGATTCGCCCGGAGCATATTCCCGACCCGGTGTGTTTCCGCGAAGCGGATGCCAGGCGGGTGCTTGACCAGATCGAGGGGGAGTTCATTGGTTTGCAGAAGGTCAAGGCGGAGCTGAGCCGGCTGTTCATTCGGCAGAAGGGCATCGAGCGAAAAGGCGGGGCGCTCACCGGCTTCAATCATTTTCTGTTTCTGGGGGGTCCGGGTACCGGCAAGACCAGCGTGGCGCGGAAGATGGGCGAATTGTTCTACTTCATGGGCCTGATCAGCGAGCCCGGCAAGCTCATCGAAGTGGACATCAGTGACATGATGTCGGCGTACCAGGCGGAGTACGCGACCAAGGTGCGTGATTGTTTTGACCGCGCGGTTGGGGGTGTGCTGTTTCTCGACGAGGCCTACCGCCTGGCCGGTGACGATCAGGGGCGAAAGGTTCTCGACCAGATCGTGCGGCTGATCACTGAGAACCGCTACCGCGACCTCGTCATGATCATGGCCGGTTATCACGATGAGATGCAGAAACTCCTGGAGTCAAACGTGGGGCTCAAGCGGAGATTCGCTCACACGCTTCACTTCGAGGACTTCACCGCTGACGAACTAGTCACCATTTTTCACCGGTGCGTAGCGCAGGATCGGTGCCGGGTCAACGAAGCGGAACGAGCCTCGTTCGATGCCAACCTGCGATCCATGCTGGAGCAGATGAGTCACGAGCGCAACTTCGGAAACGCGGGGCGGGTGCAGACGTTCTACGAGAACGTGGTCAAGGTCAACCAGGAACTCCGGCTGGACCGAGAGCCGGGCGCTGACCCGCACGAACTGCGTCTGGCCGATTTGTTGGGCAAGGAGCAGGGGGCGAGTTCGGTAGGAGCCATCCTGGCGGAGCTGGACCGGCGGTTCGTGGGTATGGCCCAGCTCAAGGAGACGATCCGTCAGTGGGCCCGCCGGATGGAGTTCGAGAGCCGCCGGCGTGAGTTGCTGCCGGGCCTGGCTCAGAGTGGTGATCTTCGTCTCAACAACATGCGGTTTGTTGGGAACCCCGGGACAGGAAAGACCACTGTCGCCCGGTACATGGCTCGCGTTCTGAACGCGCTTCAGATGATCGCGAGCACTTCGATTTACGAATGCCGCGGCGTCGATCTGAAGGGAAGCTGGCTGGGCCAGACCAAGGACAAGGTCAATGATCTGTTCACCAAGGCGGCCGGTCAACTCATCCTCATCGACGAGGTCTACAGCCTTTACGATCCTCAGGCGGGGCAGACGGACACGTACGGTCGGGAGGCGATCGACGCCCTGGTGGGGAACATCACCGATCCCAAGAATTCCGGCACGGTTATTGTTCTGGCGGGCTACAAGGATCGGCTGGATACCTTTCTGAGGGCCAACGCCGGACTTGCGAGCCGTTTCCCTTACGAAATTGAGTTTCCTGACTACTCCGTGGATGAGTGCCTGGAGATTCTGTGGCAGAAGTTCCGGGCGGAAGGGCTCATCTGGCCGGAAGGTGACCCGGCGTTCGAGGGTACCTTACGGCGGCTCTTTGCCCGAGCCAAGAGCCAGCCATTCTTCGGTAATGCTCGCGAAGTCGGGAACGCGTTCGAGCGCATCAAGACGAATCTGGCCCAGCGGGTTCTGAACATGCCGGCCCCCCAATCGCGGGACTACTCGTGTGTCACGCTGGAGGACATTCATGAGCTCTGAGCAAGCCTTTTCCGCGTCGATCCGAGCCGCGTTCGATGAAATCCGCTGTCGGGCCGGCGGTGAGGGGGCCGCCCCGGCGTTGGTGGATCTCGCCGAGGCCGCGATCCGGTGTGCCTGTGACGCCGGTGGCTCCGTGGCACTCTCGCCGGCGGCGACGCGCCTGCCCGGCGTGAATCTGGAGGGTGTGGACCGCTCAGCGGCGGCGGCGACACTGGTGCATCTCGCTCACCGCTCATCGCAACTTCTGTCGAAATCGCTGCAAGCGATTCTGACCGTGGGCACAGCGGATCCGTCCGTCGAGCAGCTTCAGGTGGCCGCCGACCGCCTCACCGAGCGCGTGGCGATGGCCATGGGATGTGGCAAGGAGGCTGCCGAGCGGCAGTGCCAGCGGCTTGAGCAGGCCACAGCGGAACTTCGGCCGGTGGCCGCTCAGCTTGCGGAACTCAGCGCCCGGTTCTCCACTGAGACTGGCCAGCACGGCGGCCAGGCCGCCCAGATTCGAGCCCGTCTCGAGGAGAAGCGCCGGGAGCTGGCCCGCCTATCCACTGAAGGACAATCGGTGCGCGACGAGCTGGTACAGACCGAGGCCCGGATTGGGCAGCTCGAGGCCGAGCGGGGTAGCTGCGTCGAGGCTCGTGGGCGGCTCCAGCGTCTCGAATCCGAGGAATCCGAGGTGGGTCACCAGTTGGATGAGCTTCGCGCCGATATCGCCGACCTCGAGGGAGAAGTCGGCCGCATGGCTACTGAGCTCCGCACGGAACAGCAGAGGTCCGCTCAGCTTCACGAGGAGCGGGCCCGACTTGAGAAGGAACTCGATGAGGCCAGGCAGATTGTGGCCACGGTGGCCGAGCTTCGCAGCCAGTTAACTGCCCTGGAAAGCCAGACAAAGGAATCCGAAGGGCAGATCGCCACCTTGAGAAAACGGGAGGTCGAGCTCAAGGCCCGTGCCGCCGAGTTGCGCGAGCAGCTGGCCGCCACACGCCAGCTTGTGGAAGGCGTGGACGACTCGGCCGGTCAGGAGTTGGTGGCCCGAATCCGGCAGATCTGGCAACAATTGCCTGCCGACGCGATTGACCAGCGGCTTCAGAACATCCGGGCCAAGTGAGGCATTTTCACCGTCCACGATCAGCCGACCGAGTACGTCGGAGGCGGCTCAGCGCGAGGGCGATCCGAACAGTTGTCTCAGGCCACCGCGGATCAGCAGGGCGATGATGATGAGGCCGATCAGCAGTCCCCACAGGCCTCCTCGACTCAAGGACCAGGTGTCGCACATCCAGGCGATTCCCACCATTCCCAGGGCGATGAGCACGAGCCCGTTGGACAGCCGGCCCAGGACCGGCCGCAGGAGGAAGCTGAAGCCGATCATCATGATCGCCAGCAGGACGAGCCAGGTCATGCCGCCGGTTGGTGTGGGAGTTGGCGGCAAGGATTCGTTTGTGAAAAGCACACGGTAGGAGACCGAGTCTGCTTCCGAGGCGTAGACGCGCAGCAGGAGGGTGTCCGGCGGCGGAGATAACTCTGTGCCGAGGGGGATCTCGATCGCCGGTGCGCCGTCGCTGAGAACGACTTGTCCCTGGATCGGCTTGGTGTGATTAACCGGCCAAGCCTGGGCGTTGACCAGGAGGCCGGCGGAGGCGGGTGGCCCTTTCAGGATACTGATCCGCGCATAGCGATATGAATTGCCGTGGACAGGATAGTAGTCATCACAATCGATGCCCCCGAGCGAACAGGTTCGGTCTTTGAACTCTGCTGGGGCCACAGAGGCCGGGCTTTGGCTCACAGACGCCTGGCCGTTGGCCATGCCGAAGAAATTCGTCGCATCTCGGGCATAGACCTGGTCGGCGGAGGTGGCCGCCGCAGAGAAGGCCCAGTCAATGACTCCGGCAGCGACCGAGACCGAGCCGCCGACGATATGCAGATAGTGCTCATCGCTGGGCGGTGGAGCTTCATCTCGCCGAAGCCACTGATCATGGGATGTGGTTGCAGCTTGGATCAGGGCGGCCGGCAGATCCATGGACGCGAAGCCGTCGGGATATGGATGGTCGGTCGAGCCCAGGCCCTTGCCGCTGACCACGGTACAGCGTGCCCTGCCGCCACGATACTCGAGGATAACCTGCGGCTTGATACCTTGGATGCTGGTCAGATCGATGAAATACAAGTCGCCTTGTTGGTCGAAATCACCGTGGGTGTGGGCGTAGCCCAGTCCCTCCAATTGCCACCAAGAATCCCAGGCGGTATGGCCGGCGGAGAAGAGATCGGCGACGTAGTGGATTGTGGCCCCCAGGCAGATCAGGGCATCGCGAAAGGCGCGGTCCTCGGGATCGCCGGGGCGGGCCTGCCTGGCCAGCTGAATGAAACCCTTATGGGGTGCACCGCCGCAGGGATCACTCGGATCGTTTGTTCCTCGCCCGTTCAACAGGAACAGGATGGAGGTGAGCGCATTGTAGCCCGTGCCGTCGGCACCGGCGATCGGCCAGTAACCCGAGCCTCCCCGGTAACAGGCATCGAAATCCCGAACCAAGCCTGGGCTGAGATTATAGAGGGTGTCATAGAGAGCCGTGATCCACCCTCGGAGCAGCTCAATCTCTGCCGACCAGTCGGGATTCTGCTCCTTCAGGCGGTCGACGACGCCGTTGAATGTCCAAGGTCCGGCGACCGCCGTGGGGTTGGTTGGGTCGAAGTAGTGATCGGCGGAGTTCAGGCTGTCGGGCAGGGCGAGTGTCTCGGCGAGGGCGCGGAGCCCGGCCGGCAATTGGGGCGGTGCTCCCTGGCGAGCCAGTTCATCCGCGAGCGCAATCAACGGAGCCAACTGGTCGTCTATACTCGTGTACACCACGGTTGCGTCAGGATACTCGGAGGTTTGCAGCCGCCACTCGTCCCAGCCGCTCGGCCACTTCGTCGCACATCGGGCGGGGTCATTCGCGTAGAGAATTCGCCACGCATTCTCTATCACGCCCTGGTGGCCGGGAGGGCCGAACGCGGGGGCGTTCGACAAGGTGAGCAGAGCTGTGGTAACCGCGACGGCGCCGGCCAGGGCGTATCGCGTAGCGGGTCGACTCTTGCAGCCTCCGGCGCACTGACATGGGGTTCTGTTGGGGCGCTGTTTCGCCATAGTACGACGACTCCCGTCGAGTTGGCCCACTGACTGGCAGTGACCGGCTTCGAGCATGGTACCCGCTGCCATGTCGGCGCGTCGAGTCTGAGGAGGGCTTCAACCGGGTTCTTGCTGTCGGCGTTTTCCGGTTAGGGCTGTGCAGCTCGGGATTCGAGGCCAGGTCTTCGAAGAATACGGGCCCGGGGCTTCTCTCTGGGCCGGTGGCCGACATTGTGAGCGGGGCGGATGGGCGTTTGGGAGGGTGGGCAGAGGGGTGGATGGTGCGTTCATTTCAGCGGGTGGTGGCGGAGCGAGGTTATCGTGGCGCAAAGAGAACCCCGCCCCGAAGGAGTTCAGGGCAGGGTTCTCAAGACGGGCATGCGGTCTCAGGACGAGCAGCGCGTCAGGCGGACGCGTGTCGTCGGCGTGCGCGGACCAAGCAGCCCACGGCGCCCAGGGCCAGCAGGATCAGGCTGGACGGTTCGGGGACGAGGGCCAGGCCGCCGCCCCACTCGTCGCCGATGAGGCGGAACATGTCGGGCATGAAGCCGGCGATTCGCCAATCGCCCTCGGCGGCCCAGAGCTGCACCCAGGCCCCGCCGCCGGTTTCCTGGAAGATCAGCTCCAGGGGGGACATTCCGGCCTCCGGGAAGCTGACGACCAGCAGATCGACAGCGACGGGGTTGACCGACTCGATGGACTGGCCTTCGACGGTCAGCCGCACGTGGTCGTCGTGTCCGACGGCGAAGGTCCATGTTCCGGCGTGCGGGATGTCGAGCATGGCCTTGGCCAGCAGAGCGAAGTGGTTGTCATCGGCCTCGGTGTCAGTGAGGAATGGGACGCGCACGAACTCGCCGTAGCCGCCGCCGGATTCAGGATCGGCGAAGCTGACGGCGTAGGACTCCCCTTTAGCCTGGGCGGCGATGCCCGGGGACCCGTCGGGAAGACTCAGCAGCTCGATGGCCTTGGCCAGATTGCCGACCTCGCCGAAGACGGTGGTGTCGGCCCGCCGCTCGACGATGTCGAATTTCTGCTGGTTCAGGCTAGTTTCGTACTTGACGATCACGGGGAACTTCGGGCTATCGGCCTTCTGGCCGAGCGTAGGGCCGGCGCCATTGTCGTTCCAGTAGGCATCGCCGCGGAGCTGGATACCGTCTTCGGCGCCGTCATAATCATTGGGCTCCCCGCTGCCCCAGAACGTTGGGGACGGGGTGGTTCCGTCGAGCCAGCGGTAGTTGCCCTCGGAAGTGCCGAGGGTTGCCCCGAGGTTGACTCCGTCGATGGTGCTGGTCGCGTCGCTGTCGGTCAGTGGAATCCACGAGTTGCCCAGGCTGCCCATTGCGGCGGACTCGGCCCGGGTGGTGATCTTCGGCCACACGCCCTGGACGCCCTGGAAGGTATGCGTACTTGTCTTGTTGTCTACGCGGGCCTCGTCCCAGGTGAAGTTGCCGACGCGCTCGTAGTAGTGTCCGGTGAGCGGGTCCATTTTTTGGGCGATGGGTGCACCGGGGTTGACCAGATCGGTCTTCTCGAACTCGATCCAGTCTACGTTGAAGCCGCTGGAATCGACGTTGAATTTCACCTCGCGTGAACCCGTAGCGATCGGGGCGGTGGTGAGGGTGGTCTGGGTGGTCCAGGTCTGCCAGCCGTCGGTATTAGGGGCACTCATGACGTTGGTGACCGGCGAACCGTCCACGTCGATGCGGTAGGTGCCACCGTAGCCGGCCAGTCGTGACCGGACGATGTAGTAGGAGCTACCCTCGAAGACGGGGTTGGTCTGCCAAGTGCCGGGGTCGGTAGTGAGGATCTGCCACTCTCCGGCGTTAGTCCAGCCGACGTTGTAGCCGCCCTCGGACGCGCCCTCGATGTCGACGTCGTCGGCGCGGTATTGCCCGCCGTTGTTACCGGCATCGGAGTCGACGTACCCGACGCCTGGTCCTCCTGCCCTGTAATCTTCGGATTGGAGACGAACGAGGTCCGCTGACGCACCCTGGGCCAAGGCCAGGATTGCCGCCAGCGCAATGAGCCAACTATACCGCCTAGCCATCTTTCTCCTCCTATTCAGTTGTGAAGTTCCCATGCCTTCGGGAGCCATCCCGAAAGAGGTGACGAACGAGCACGGGCTACACGTCTATGTTGACCTAAAGGCGTCCGCTTGTCAAGTAGTTGTAAAGAATTGTCTGCGTCGACTGGCCGGGCGTGGCCTGGCGAAGTTGGGCCACTCAGAGGCTCTGGTGGTCCTAAGCTTTGATGCCAGCAGGAGATCCGCTTGTCGAGGTTCGAGGCGATTGCGGCCGGGCGGACGCTGCCCCAAATCGGGGCGATCGCGGACGGGGATGGGGAAATGATCGATGGTGGTTTCAGGCGAGTGGGCTAGGCCGGTTGGAGGCCTGGTGGCATCGTGGAGACGGTTGGGGTTGTGGCTGGGAGATCAGGTTGCATGGGACGGCGAGGAGCTGGCATCAGCGGGTGATGCGGGGCGGGTCTGGACCGGGTTTTCGCCGGATCGGGGTCGTCGAAAGTGGAGGCCCGGCGGGAGGAGCCGCGTTCCGAGGAGGCGTTTGACAAAGCCGTATGGGCCGCATAGTCTAGGCCACGTCGATCGCCCGGGCAGTGATGTGCCACTTTCTAGAGCTTTCCTTCAATTTGGAACCTCTAGAGGTGATCTTGGGTAGTCCGGTTGGGCGCGATGGGTGATCTTCACGCCGTTGCAGGTGTTCCGCACTTCCGTGGGAGGACTGATCCGTGGAGTATCCGCTGTTCGAGATTCCCCGGCTTGGGGGGGGCATGTTTGTCGGCATCGTGGCGATCATCCACGTGATCATCGCGCACCTGGCCGTTGGTGCCGGCCTGTTCATCGCCGTGTCCCACACCTGGGCGCTCAAGTGGCGTGATGCATTGATGCTCGATTTCCTCTACCGCTACGGGCGCTTCTTGATCCTGTTATCTTTCGTCAGTGGAGCCGTCACCGGTGTCGGCATCTGGGTGACCATTTCGCTGGTCAGTCCGGCGGGCACGAGTGCGCTGATCCATCTGTTTGTCTGGGGCTGGGCGATCGAGTGGGTGTTTTTCCTTTTGGAGATCGTTGCGGGATACGTGTACTACTACGGCTGGCACCGGTTGACGCCGCGGCGTCATCTGGCGGTTGCGTGGCTCTACTTTGTGGGCGCGTTCATGAGCCTGGTGGTGATCAACGGCATTATCACGTTCATGTTGACGCCGGGGACGTGGCAGCCTCCGAGTGGTTCGAGTTACGACGCCGAGAGAGCGTTTTTCACTGCGTTTCTGAATCCGACGTGTTGGCCCTCGCTGCTGGTGAGGACGCTTTCGTGCATGGCCATTGCGGGGATTTCCGTGGCGGTGGTGGCGAATTGGGTTGGGAGCTACTCGGGCGAGCAGAGGGAGCGGATCGGCCGTGCGGGGTTATGGATGCTTGGGCCGATCGCGCTGATGGTTCCTGGGGCGGTATGGTATTTCTCGTCTGTTTCCTCGGCGGCTCGTGATTTCGCGTTCGGCGGCTCCATTGCGATGACGATGTTCTTCGCCTTCGGTGTGGTCAGCAGTCTGTACATTGCCGGGCACGCCTATTGGGGCTTGATCCGGAATCGTCCCTGCGTGCATCTCCAGACGTCGATCCTGCTCCTGGCCATCGCGGCCGTCGCCACCGGTGCGATGGAGTTCGTACGTGAGGGCATACGCAAGCCGTACATCATTGTTGAGTACATGTACAGTAATCAGATTTCGTGTGATCGTTCGACGCGGGAGGTCATCGACCGTGACGGGATTCTGGCGCACGCTCGTTTTGCCTACCCGCCGGACATGACGCTGGAGGAGGTTTACCGGTTGCCGCTCAAGGACATCGGGCGATACGTGTTCAACGCCGAGTGCCGGGCGTGCCACGAGCCCGGGGGCACGAACGACATTGCTCCGCTGATTCACGAAGCCTCGCGGGAGCTGGTTACCGGCATCACGAGCGAGCTTGGACAGCTGAAGCACTTCATGCCGCCGTTCATGGGGACCGACCTGGAGAGGCGGGCGATTGTCGAGTACCAGCTTTTCCTCGCTCGAGGCGATTTGTACCAGCCTCCCCCAGGCGAGGGCTGGCGGGGGATAGTGACCCAGCCATCGTCTCTGACCCGGGTGGACCGCAGGGAGGTATGGCGATGATGCTTGCTGGATCCGCCGTGGTCGTTCCGAGCCTTGATCCGCTGGGCATTCCGGGTCCGCCGCTGCTGTTTGTGGGGTTGCAGATGCTGACCCTGGTGCTGCACCTGCTGTTCATGAACCTGGTGGTCGGCGGTCAGGTCCTTGCCCTGGTGCTCAACGTCGCGGCCCTCACTGGCCGTCGTGAAGCCAACCCCATGGCCAACATACTCTACCAGACCACGCCGGCGGCGTTGAGCATGGCCATCACGATGGGCGTTGCCCCGCTTCTGTTTCTGCAGGTGCTCTATGGGCCCTATTTTTACAGTGCGAACCTGCTGCTGGGTTTCGCGTGGTTTTCCCTGGTGGTGGTTCTGCTGGTCGGTTTTTATCTCACGTACCTGCTTTCGCTGCGTGGGAGCAACGGGTTGCAGAAGCGGCTTGGGCGGTGGGACGAGCGGCCCGGCCGGCGGCTGGTGGTGGGTTTGCTGACTACGGCCGCGGTGCTGTGGGTGGCCTGGATTCTGACGATCAACCACGAGCTAGCCATCAATCCCAAGCTGTGGGCCCAGGATGGTGAATGGGCGAGTCCGCGGTGGTACGTCCCCGCGTCGAGCACGATTCCGCGTTATTTGCACAGCATGGTGGGGGCGACCGCGATTGGCGGCTTGTGGGCCGCGGGTATTGGTTGGTGGCGAGGGCGCCGGGAGACCGGCCCGGCGGACGTCAATGCCGGGCTGGTGCGTTTCGGGCTGACTGCGGCGGGCGTGTTGACGGCGGTCCAGATCGTGCTCGGCCTGCTCTTCCTGTTCAGCCTGGACAAGGCCGTGTTCGGGCAGCTGATGGGTTTCAAGGGGTTGTGGGGTTCGGTTTGGACGATTGCTCTTCTTCCGGCCATCTGCCTTCCCGTGGTGCTCGTGTATGCCGTGCTTCGGCGGAGGGACTTCAAGTGGTTCCTGGCTGCGGCGGGCCTGGCGATTGTGGTGTTCATCGGCATGGCCTTTGGCCACGAGCAAGTCCGACTCACCTCGCTGGCCGCCAACTCTCCGGGTGGTTTCGAGCTGAGCCGCTGGAGCGTCTATCCGCAGTGGGCTCTGATGGTGGTGTTTCTCGTGCTGCTGGTTATCGGCCTTGGGGTGGTGGGTCTGATGATGAAGTGGATCACGGATCGCGGTGCGACGAGCGACGGCGCGGGCGGGTCACCGACTTCGGGGGCTTCCCTGACTGAGACACCGCCCTCCGCCTGACGGCGAGGGTGGCTGACAAGCCGCATGACCATTCTCCTCGTTTTTGGCTTCGTTTACCTGGGCATGGTGCTGGGCCGTGTTCCGCTGCTGGCGCTGGATCGCACGGGGATTGCCCTTCTCGGGGCCATCATTCTGCTGGCCACGGAGCAGGTTACGCCTCAAGACGCATGGCAGGCGGTCGACGTGCCCACGATGGGTCTGCTGTTCGGGTTGATGGTTCTCTCCGCCCAGTTTCGGCTCGGCGGTTTCTACACGGCCGTCACCAGGCGGTTTGCCACGGCGGACATTTCGCCTGCTATTCTTCTGGCCCTGGTGATCGGGGTATCCGGACTACTCTCGGCGCTTTTGGCCAACGACATTGTCTGTCTGGCCGTTGCCCCCCTGCTGGTCGAGGCCTGTGCTCGCCGGCGTTTGCATTCGATTCCGTACCTCCTGGCGTTGGCTTGTGCGGCCAACATTGGCTCGGCGGCCACGCTGATTGGCAATCCGCAGAACATGCTCATCGGCCAGCGGTTGCAGTTGTCTTTTGCGGGCTATCTGCTCGACGGAGGCGTACCGGCCGTTCTGGGGATGGTTGTTCTCTGGCTGGTTCTCCGGAAGGAGGCTTGCCAGCCGGCGATGGTGCCGCGACCGGTCCCGGACGTCCATGCACCGGTTTTCAACATCTGGCAATCGGGTAAAGGTGTTCTCATTCTCCTGGCCCTGGTGGTTTCGTTTCTTGTTCTCCCGGTCCCGCGTGAGATTCTGGCGTTGGGCGCTGCCGGCCTGATCCTCACCAGCCGGCAGATGCACTCGCGGCACATGCTTGGGCTGGTGGATTGGCAGCTGCTCATCCTGTTCCTGTCGTTGTTTGTCGTGAACCACGCCTTCCAGTGCACTTCCGCCCTGCCCCGGGCCCTGACGGCGATGAGCCAGTTGGGGGTCGACGCTCAGCACCCGGGGTGGCTGTTCGCGGTGACGGTGGTGTTGTCGAATCTGGTCTCGAACGTTCCGGCGGTGATGCTGCTGTTACCGGCGGCCACGCATCCTCTGGCCGGTCCGGTTTTGGCTCTGTCGAGCACGCTGGCCGGCAACTTGTTCATCGCGGGGAGTATCGCGAACATCATTGTGGTGGATCAGGCGGACAGGTTGGGCATTCACATCTCGTGGCGGGAACACGCCCGGATTGGCTTGCCGGTGACGGTGTTGACGCTGGCCATTGCGGGGGGCTGGCTGGTGGTGCGGTCGTTGATGTAGGGCGGGCGTCGGATGTCGGTGTTCCTGGTCGAGTTCATGGGCAACGGGATTAGCGCGGTCAGCCGGGATCGGTCATCCACTCGCCGTTGGGCCCCAGTCTGCGACTCAGCGACGCGGTGGCCGGCTCGGTGGTCTGGTCGGGCGGTGGCGCGGCTTCCGGGGGTGTTTCGGGGGTCGAGGATTCGGCGGACGGTTCGGAGGGCTCGGTGGACGAGGTGGGCGACTCCGCGGTGACTGTGGGGGATTCGGCGGAGGATGCAGCGGGTTCCGCGGAGGACTCGGTGGTGGCTGGAGCGGATGACGACGGTGTTGACGGGGGTGGCAGGACGTCCGTCTGCTGGGAGGAGTTGATGGAGCGCTCGATCTCGTCCTGGACTCCGCTGAGTCCCCTCTTGAACTCGACGACGCTCTTGCCCAGGGATTTGGCGACCTCTGGGAGACGGTTGCCGAAGATCAGCAAGCCGATGATGCCGAGGATGATCATTTCCCCGCCACCCGGCATACTGATGAAGGCCACGAAGCCGTCTGTTGGACCCATGCTGAGCTCCTTGCGCGAAGTCAGGCCCTCTCGCCCATGTTGCGCGGCGTGAGGCATTCTACCACAGGACCGAAGCGGCAGACAAATGTGCCGGTCACCGGTAGGTGGCGGACGGCCGTGTCGCGGAGACCGGTGGCTGTCGGCCTGTTCGCCCGGGGGATCATCCCGGGTGTCCCAATAACAGTATAGGCTGGGCAGGGCCCGGATGGCGCGTAGCAGTGGTTGTCCCGCGATCGCCTGCCGGGACCGGATCTCGCCGGTTGGGGTGTGGGAGGTGCGTGCACCGGAAGGGGTGGTCAGTCTGGCCGGGCACTACCCGTGTGGCGGTGCTCGACGAAGCGGGGCCGGGAGAACTGGCGTCCTCGCTGGCCCCGCGGTCGGTTCATGCCTGCCGATGTTACGGCGGTCACTTGATGAAGAGCATTTCCTGATAGGTTGGCAGTGGCCAGAGGTCGTCGGCCACCATGGTTTCGAGCTTGTCGGCGACGGCACGGACCTTC
The DNA here is from genome assembly GCA_018003015.1 of Phycisphaerae bacterium. NCBI lineage: Bacteria > Pseudomonadati > Planctomycetota > Phycisphaerae > Phycisphaerae bacterium. The sequence continues at coordinate 32,892 of JAGNEZ010000043.1, forward strand.
ATCATCGTTGGCACCACTGTTTTGCAGGCGTGCTCGGATTCGGCCTTGAGGTCTTTGGCCTTGTGGCCCAGAAGCTGTTCGAGGGATGCCAGGCTGTCCTGAAGTTCCTTCACCAGGCCGGTCATCAGATCCAGGGTGTCGGTGTCGAAGGTGTAGCCGACCGCCTTGAGGTTGGCGCAGGTCGTAGCCAGTTCGCTCTGGTAGCGAATCGCCGCCGGGAAGATGTAGGTTTTGCCGAGCTTCAGGGTCAGATTCGCTTCCAGGTGAATCACCTTGCAGTACTGCTCGACGTAGATCTCGTAGCGGCTATGAAGTTCCCGCTTCGAGAGGACGCCGTGTTTCTCGAAGATGGCCTCGACCTCCTGGTCAATGATTGCCGGGAGGGCATCGATCGTGGTGCGGAGGTTGGGCAGACCGCGTCTCTCGGCTTCCTCGTGCCATTCCTCCGAGTAGTTGTCGCCGTTGAAGATGATGGCACCGTGTTCGGTCATAATCTTCTTGAGCACGCTCTCCACCGCGCTGTTCAGCTTCTTCGAGTCGCCGCCGGTGGCCTTCTCCAGCTCGGTGGCCACGTAGTCGAGCGAGTCGGCCACGAGGGTATTGAGGGCCACGAGCGGACCGGCAATTGACTGGCTGGACCCTACCGCCCGGAACTCGAACCGGTTCCCGGTGAAGGCGAACGGGCTCGTCCGGTTGCGGTCCCCGGCGTCTTTGGGGATTGGCGGCAGCACATCCACTCCGAGATGGAGGAGCCCGGTCGTCTTGGACGACTTGGCTGCACCGTTCTTGATCTGCTCGAAGACCTCGGTGAGCTGCTCGCCGAGAAACACCGAGATGATCGCCGGCGGAGCCTCGTTGGCCCCGAGCCTGTGATCATTTGCGGCGTGGGCAACGACCGCCCGGAGCAAGCTCGCGTGCTTGTGGACCGCTCGGATGATGGCCGCACAGAACACGAGGAACTGCATATTAGCCTCCGGCGTACCGCCCGGATCCAGCAGATTGCCCTGGGTTGCGTTGCCCATCGACCAGTTCAGATGCTTGCCGGAGCCGTTGACGCCCGCGAACGGCTTCTCGTGGAGAAGGCAGGCCAGACCGTACTTCTCGGCCACGCGTTTCAGCGTAATCATGGTGAGTTGCTGATGGTCGGTGGCGATGTTAGCGGTCTCATAGATCGGGGCAATCTCGTATTGAGCAGGGGCCACCTCGTTATGCCGTGTCTTGACGGGGACACCGAGTTTGAACAGTTCGTGTTCGACCTCGAGCATGCAGGCCAGGACGCGTTCGGGGATCACGCCGAAGTACTGGTCTTCGAACTCCTGCCCCTTGGGCGGCCGCGTTCCGAACAATGTCCGGCCGGCATTGAGCAAATCAGGACGGGCAAAATAGAAATTCCGGTCGATCAGGAAGTACTCCTGCTCCGGTCCCGCGGTCGAGGAAACGAGGGCCCCATCGGTGTGCCCGAACAGCTTGAGAATCCTCTGTGCCTGGGTATTCAGGGCCTGCATCGAACGCAACACGGGCGTTTTCTTGTCGAGAGCCTCACCCGTCCAGGAGAAGAACACCGTAGGAATGCACAATGTCGTGCCGTTGGGATTCTCGAGGATGTAGGCCGGACTGGTCACATCCCAGGCCGTGTAACCGCGAGCCTCGAAGGTGGCCCGGATACCGCCGGAAGGGAAGCTGGAGGCGTCGGGCTCGCCCTGAATCAGCTGTTTGCCGGTGAACTCGACCATGGCTCCGCCGGCGCCGTCGGGGACGAGGAAGCTGTCGTGTTTTTCGGCGGTCAGGCCGGTCAAGGGGAAGAAGACGTGGGCGTAGTGGGTTGCGCCCTTTTCGATGGCCCAGTCTCTCATGGCGGCGGCGACGACGTCGGCCAAGGAAGGATCGAGCTTCTGGCCGGACTCGATGGTCCGCTTCAACGATCTGAAGGTCGGCTTAGGCAGTCGTTTCTGCATCTCGGAGATGCCGAACACGTTGGTGCCAAAAAGTTCGCCGGGCTTATTCTCGATGAAGTTCAGGGGCTTGCTGATTGGCTTGTAGTTGGTGACGGCCGCAATGGCCTGCAATCGTGTTGCACTTCCGCTCATATCATCTCCATCCTGTTGAAAAGAACACCGTTCAGATCGTCCTGAGCCGACAACCGTACACCATCGGCCGGACAGGGTCCAAGCTCGGCCTCGCCCCCCGCACCGTACGGAGAGTGGCTCTGCACCATTCCCGGCGCTCCCGAGCTTCCTGAATCTCTACTTATACATGCGTCGTGCCAAGAACACCCATTCTGATAGCGACACTTAACGCTTTAGCCAGGAATAGGTTACGGGGAGGCGCGTTTGTCTTAGCTGCGCGGAGTCCTACCATTTGGTAGAATAGGGGCCCGTCTATCAACCGTTTGGTAGGTTCTCAGAACTTGTAGACCACGTCAAACGCCGCGGTGAACTGCCCTTCGCGGGCGAAGGGACTGTCGTTCGCCGACCAGTCGCCGCGGAGTTCCGGTCGAATGGTCAGGTTCTTCAAGTAGCGATCGTGCGGAAACGGCGTGATACCCAAACCGGCCGTGGCCTCGAAGAACGTGCCGCGATAGCCGGTTCGCACGCCGTGGTTGTCGGTGAAGACCTCGGCTCGCCCAGTCGTGCTGACATAGTCGTTGATCACATAGTTGAGGTAGTAAGCCAATCCGTACCACGCCGAGTCACGTACCGCCGGAACGTTGCGTTCCCCCAGGGCTCCCGGCACATCGTCCTGGAAACCATAGTCCCCACTGAGCACTTGGGTCAGCTTCTCGGTATAATGATATGTCCACACCGTGTTGAGTAGCACCCGGTTGCCCGGCCAGCCTTCACCCGTTTGTTCGGGTCCGGCGATCGCGTTGAACGCCAACTGCGATCTGGGATTGGCGCCGACGAGGTCATTGCTGGAGAACTGGAAACCACCCATGAACGACGCTCCGTCGTTGTTGTCGTTGAAGACATCCCAGCCTCGCACGACGCCCAAGTAGACGAAATCAGCGGGGTCGAAGAAGTAGCTCAATTTGACACCGGTGTGGGTCAAAGGCTCGGCATAGTTGTACAGGTAACCGTGAGAGTACAAATATGTGTTTGCCGCCGCGGTCGATTCGGCACCGATCGGCGTGAAGAACTTGCCAAAGGTCAGATCGAACCCTTGTCCGTCGCGACCTGTCTTCAACCACATCTCACCATATCCCTGAACAATGTCCGGCTGAACATCGTGGTTCTGTTTGTCCAATAGGCCCGCGGAGTGGGTGAGCCGAGCATCCGTGCCGTACAGGAAAGTGAACGTGCCGCCGATGTCGAACGACTTGTTCGTATCCACCGGACGGTCCAGGAAGAGCATGAGCTGGTTGAGCCGGAGGTTGTGAGTCTTGGCCGATTCAAAGGAGCGGAGCGGGAGTCCCGCTCGGTGATTGCCCGGCCCGTCGAGCTCGAAGGTCATGCCGCTCTCGACGAAACCGTAGGCCCTCAGGCCCAGGTCGCGGATCGGTTTCCCCATCCCGACGGCGTCCAACCCGTCCATGAGCACGCCCGGAGGCCAGGCCGCGGTGGTCTGAGAAGCCGCCGCAGCATCATCGGCTCCCGCCGGTTGCGAGGCCGGAGACTTCTCCGTCGGAGCCTCCTGGGTGCTTGCCGGCGGTTCACTGTCGGCCGCAAGCCGGGCGGTTTCCAGCCGAATCGCAGCGGGTTCGACGGCCAAAGCCGCCGAGGTGAACGGTATTGCCAGGCCGACGGACAGCCATCGCCTTACCAGCATTCGCTTTCTCGTGTGCACGGTCGTGTCTCCTCTGAAGCAAAGGAGGAGTCCGCGCCGCCGCCCGAGGCGCGTTCCGGCGAGGAAGGCGCGGACCCCGTCTTCCCTCGCCTCGAAGCCCTAGAAACCCAACGCAGTCAGTATCCGAGTTTGCACCGCTGCCACCGTGCCCGTCACAAGCGTGTCCGCGAATACGGTGGCCCAGAAGTTGGGCGGGAGGCATCCCCCGCTCAACATGACTCCGCCCAAAGCCGTCATTGCCAACATTCTCGATACTCTGATCATCCTTTTCATCGATGTCTCCTTTCTCATTGGAGCGACGTCAGTCGCAACCGATCTCTGAACAGAATGCGCCCCCGCGGACTCAGTTCATGAGCCTGCCGAGAACCCACCCCACATCAATTGGCTGGAGTGGAAGAAACCTGCTGTGTGGTGCCGGGCACCCGTGTTCTCCGGAACGGCGGTCCACTCACCCACACCATCCCGGCACAGCGGTCTCAGCACCCATCTGTGCCAACTCAGGGGCCGATCGCCACGGTGCCCGTTTCGCCTGTACGGATCTGGACGCAGTCGTCCATGGGCAGGACGAAGATCTTCCCGTCGCCGACCTTGCCGGTATCACCACTTCGCGCGGCACGCACGATCGCGTCGATCGCCGAGTCCACGAAAGCATCGTTTACGGCGATTTCCAGTTTCAGCTTCGGCACCAGTCGAATCACGTGCTGCTGGGCTCGGTACAGCTCGGTGAATCCCTTCTGCCGACCACAGCCACGGACCTCGCTGACGGTCATGAGGTAAACGTCGACCTCGGCCAGTGCTTGCTGGACTTCCTCGAGCTTCTCAGGACGAACAATCGCAACGACCATTTTCATCGCATTCACTCCTCTTCGCGCGGTACCGACCAAGCGCCGCATCGCGAATCCATCACTCGAGCGCCTCAGCTCTCGACAACCTTCGCCGACGCTGGTTTGAACAAGGCCTCAAGTCCCTTGCGAGCCAATTCCCGATCTCCACCGCGGAACCTGAACTTCGTCCCCTTGATCGTCGCCAGGTACGGATACACCGCCTTGAACTCCGGCGAAACCGGCGAGCCGTTATCCTGGCATAGCGACCGCCAGCGGCTGGAAATGCCGTCGAGTTCGATGCCAGCCAGTTCGATCGCAAAGGCCTCACCACGGACAGGCGGGATCGATGCCGCGCGCGGCTCGCGAGCCGCCAGGATGGCCACGTTCTCGCCGCCACCGATCAAGTAGGCTCGCTCGCTGTGCTGGGTGATGTCCATACCCATGATCTCTTCTTCCTGATCGGCACGAACCTTTGTGATCGCATTGACCACGACCAGCAGAATCAGGGTGCCAACGCCGCAGAACACATATGTGGCCAGTACCGCGATTGCCTGCTTGGTGAGCAACGCCAGGCCCCCACCGTGCAATCCACCGGTCAGCGAGGGAATCGCTGAGTTCACCAGCTCGGTGGCGAAGATGCCGGTCAACAGCGCGCCCAGTGTCCCGCCAACCATGTGCACACCCACGACGTCGAGGGCGTCGTCGTAACCCCATCGGGGCTTGAGGGAGACGGCCGTGTAACACACTGCCCCGCCCAGGAGGCCGATGATGATCGAGGCTGCAGGCGTGACGAAACCCGCCGCCGGCGTGACCGCAACCAAGCCTGCCACCGCGCCGGAGGCGACGCCCAGCATCGTCGGCTTGCCCGACCGGAGCCATTCGGCGATCATCCAGCCCAGCGCCGCCGCCGCTGCGGCCGTATTCGTGTTCACGAACGCAGTCGCGGCCAATTCACCGGCCCCACAGGCACTGCCGGCGTTGAATCCGAACCAGCCGACCCAGAGCAGAGCCGCGCCGACGACCGTCAACGGCAGGTTGTGCGGAGCCATCGGTTCATGTCCGTAGCCGAACCGCCGCCCGAGGTAGATGGCCGTCACTAGCGCGGAAACACCGCTCGAAATATGGACCACCGTGCCGCCGGCGAAGTCCAGCGCACCCATCGTGCCAATCCAACCGCCACCCCAAACCCAGTGTGCGAGCGGAGCGTAGATCAGCGTGGACCACAGAACCATGAACAGGGCGAACGCCGGGAACCTCATCCGCTCGGCGAATGTACCTGAGATCAGGGCCGGCGTAATGATCGCGAAGGTTGCCTGATAGATGACAAACAGCATCTGCGGGATGGTCGGCGCCAGAGCGTGGGCTGTCCCGAGTACACTCTTGGATCCATCACCCAGGAAGCCCAGCAAGATCAGGTGCAGATCACCGATGAACTTGCCGCCTCCCGAGAACGAGAGCGAATACCCGAACACGACCCAGGTCACGCTGATCAGCGCGGCGCAGAAGAAACTGTGCATCAAGGTGGAGAGCACGTTCTTCGACCGCACCAGACCACCGTAGAACAAAGCCAAGCCGGGGATGGTCATCATCAGCACGAGGGCGCTGCTGGTCAGCATCCAGGCCGAGTCACCGGTGTCGAATTGGGGCGGTTGGTCGGCGGCCCAGGCCAGGGAAGGCGTGCAGACGATTAGGATGGTGGCCTGGGCGATCCAGCGTTTTGCGTTCATGCTTGCGTCTCCTGAGCAGGTCGATCGGCCCGCGGACCACGGCGGCGCGGGGCAGGTCGTGCATGGGCTGCCAGGGTTAGCATTTGCCGTACCTAAGGCGGGGTGCCGCCCAGGGCGATTTCTATCTCCAGCATTGACAGGGACTTTGACTTTTGGCCGCTCCAGGGGGGGATGACGGGTTCCAGCTGGATTCTACCGATTGGTAGCCTCAGGGGTGGTGTTCTACATTCAGGTGTGTTCCCGGTGGGGAGCGGTCTTGAAGCGTTTCGGTTCGATGCCGTGTTTACGAAGTTTCAGGCCCATGAGTCGTTCGGTGATGCCCAGGACGGCCGCGGCCTTACGCTGATTCCCGCGGGAGGTTTTCAGGGCATCGACCAGGAGGTCATGTTCGATGACCGAGAGGGTTGCGGGGAGGGTGCCGACGTGGACGGTTCCGCTGGCCTCGGCGGTCTGGAGTGTTGGGGGCAGATGGTGGGCGTGGATGACGTCGTCGTTGCTGACCAGGACGGCGCGTTCGATGCAGTTCTCGAGTTCGCGGACGTTTCCGGGCCAATGGTAGGCCATGAGCATGTCGATTGCTGGGGTGGAGATCCGGCGGACGTTCTTATGGTTGGCGCGGCTGTACTTTTCGATGAAGTAGTCGGTGAGCAGGAGGATGTCCGACTTTCGCTCGCGGAGCGGCGGGAGGTGGACGGGGAAGACGTTGAGGCGATAGTACAGGTCGGACCGGAACAGGCCCTGGCCGATGGCCTGCTCGAGATCCCGATTGGTGGCGGCGATGACCCGGACGTCGGCCTTGAGGGTCTCGGTTCCGCCGACGCGTTCGAACTCGCGTTCCTGGAGGATGCGGAGCAGCTTGATTTGGGTGGCGGGCGAGAAGTCCCCCACCTCATCGAGGAAGATCGTCCCCCCCGAGGCCAGTTCGAAGCGTCCCTTGCGTTGGCTGACGGCTCCGGTGAAGGCTCCCTTTTCGTGGCCGAAGAGTTCGCTTTCGACGATTGTTTCGGAGAGTGCGGCGCAGTTGACCTTGACCAGCGGCTTGCCGGCGCGGAGGCTGTTATAGTGGATGGCGTTGGCCACCAGTTCCTTGCCGGTGCCGCTCTCCCCGCGGATGAGGACGGTGGTATCGCTTCTGGCCACCTGGCTGATGAGATCGTAGACGGCGTGCATGGCCCGGGCGTTGCCGATGATGTTAGCCGGGCGGAATCGGTCTTTGAGTTCATCCTGCAGGCGGAGGTTGTCCTGGAGGAGTTTCTGACGTTCCTCCTGGGCCGACTGGCGTAGCCGGACTGCCTGGGCGATCAGGGAAGCGATGATGGCGAGCAGTCGGACATCCTCTTCGAGTCGGACCTCATCGGCGAAGAGGCGGTCGACGCTGAGGGCGCCGATGGCCTCGTTTCCGAGTTTGATCGGGACGCAGATGAATGAGATGTCCTGTTTGCGGAGTCCTTTGCGTGACTGGGTTCGGTCGAGGAACATGGGTTCCTCGGCCACTCGGGGGATGACGGCGGGCTTGCCGGTCTGGATGACCTTACCGGTGATGCCCTCGCCCTGTTTGTAGAGTCCGCGGCGTAGCTGGGCGGGGGACAATCCATGGGCGGCCTCGATGGAGATTTCGCCGGTCTGGCGGTTGAGGAGTGCGAGGGTGCCACGGGACATGCCCATGTGATCGTGGAGGGCCTTGAGGACCGGGCCGACCACGTCTCGAAGATCGAGGCTCTTGTCGAGGGCCTGACTGATCTGGAAGAGGAGCGTCAGTTCCTTAACTTCTTGCCTGACAGTAGGTTGTCTTCCGGCACCTGGCATAAGGTTATCCGATTCCTGCTGGCCCGGAGGCATGCGGCCGGTCGGCTTCGGCCGGCTTGGAGCCGCAGGGGCGTCCGCCTCGGACTTACCGGATGGTAGATTCCAACCGTGGCCGTGTAAAGGGTGCGTAAAGGTCAACGGGGAGACACCTGGCTTGGACGATGATTCAGGGGATCGGGCCTGCGGCCCGACTTGCCTGGGGGGCGGGCTTGGCGTAGAAGGAGAGATGATGAGAGCACAGAGACACCGATGGGGTGCCGTCGTTCTCGGGGTATCCGCGGTCCATGCCTTGGGATGGGTAGGTTGTACGCCGGTCTCGCTCTGGCCATCGGCGGAGGATGGCAACGTTGGGGTGAGCCCGAGCAGCTACCCCAATCTCCGGGTGCAGGGTGATCCGAACGACACGTTTTCCCAGGCCCTGGACGTGATTCTTGACAGTGCCGGGCACGGTCATCTGGAGGGCACGATCAGTTGGGCCGATGACGTGGACGTCTACGCGTTGCCGGCGTTGGCCGCGGGAGACCGCCTCATAATCGATGTGAGTTCCCGGAACACGGAGCTAGACGCGGAAGTCGCGATCTTCGATGAGGGTGGACTCCTCTGTTTCGAGAACGACGATCGGAGCGAGACGCCGGTGCTGCTGGATCCGTTCATCAACCACCTGATCCGGCATGACAGCAGTGTGTATTTCCTGGCGATTGCCCGGTCTCCGCTGGCGGAGAGGTCCTCGTACGGTGCCTATGAGGTCTTGGTTACGGTGACGCGGGGTGGGGAGATTCCTGTCACGGCGGGGCAGATCGTGCTGCTGGATTTCCAGGGTGGCTCGATCACGATTCCCTCGGACAGGACCTACACGACGGGGCCATTTGACGCGGGTGACATATCCATGGTTTATCATGGCCTGACGTCCTCGGTGATAAGCCAGATTGCGGCCGTGGTTCGAGCGAACTACGAGGGTCTGGATCTCGACGTCCGTGTTGTTCCCGGCGACGCGGTGCCGACTGACCCCGGGTACTCGACCATCTACTTTGGCGGCCGTAACCCCGAGGCGTACGGGATCTCGCAGGCGGTGGACCCGTACAACTCGGACAACGGCGATTGCGCGATCGTGTTTGCCTCGAATTTCACGCCGCAGCGGTTTGGGCGGGTACTGACGGCGACGGAGCTTGGCACCGTGATCGGGCACGTTGCCGCCCATGAGTTGGGGCACCTGCTGGGTCTGAACCACGTTGCGAACGTGTTGGACATCATGGACACGACCGGCGGATCGAGCACGCTGCTGGATGATCAGCGGTTCACGACTTCGCCGCTGGACGAGACGATTTTTCCCATCGGCAGCCAGAATGGCTGGATGCTGTTGCTGGAGACCCTGGGGGCGGAGGAGTAGTCGGGCTCAGTAGTAGAGCGTGAGGATCAGGTTCGGCTCGATGTGTTTGCCCTCCCAGGTGCCGACGGTTGTGGTGGCGAACTTGATCGAGACTTCGGGATCGGAATCCAGCCACTCGTTGACCAACTGCTCCATATTGCGGATGGCGCCGTCGGAGAGTTTGGCGTGGAAGATGCGTACCCGGGTTGCCCCGTCTGCGACCTGGTTGAGGGGGCGTTTGAACACCCGGCTTCCGCGGGCGACGGAGTCGGCGAGGCCGGGGGCATGGGTACCATGCAGGGTGGTGCCGTGTGAGGACTGTCCGGAGGGCCGCTCGGGTACTTCGCTTTCCTCGACCAGCTGAAGCGGGACGTCGGCATCGGCAGTGGTCTCCGGTTTCTTCTTTTCGGCCAGGCAGCACGGGCAGAACAGCTCCCCGCTGACACGGGCGGCGAGGCCGCGCTGCAGATGCTCGGGATAGACGCTGGCACCACAGGAAGTACAAGTGAGGACGTTCTCCACTTGGACAGGCGAGCCCATGATTTGTCTCCTTCACATGTGCGGCGCACAACAACGGGATATGTCAGCATTTCCGGCCGGCACGAGGACCCTGTTCAAGAAAGGAGAACCAGCCCCGATGGGTCCTCGTCTCGGCAGCCATTCTCAGTATAGTCCACATCTGGCCGGGATACAAGCGGGCTGGCGGCTTCGCCCAGGGGTCAGTGGGTGACCGGCGGGTCTTCGTAGGCACAGGTTCCCAGGAGGCCGTGGGGGATGTGGAAGTCTTCGGTTGACGCGCCTGCCGGCCGCTGGCGTGCGACCGTCGGTTTTCCGGACGGGACGGGCCCCAAGATTCCGCCAAGGCCCCAGGCCAGGAGCGACGGGGCGTCCTGAAAGCCCACGGGCAGGACCGACGAATGCATGGAAGCGATGCGGAACCACTGATCGTCGAGCATCTCGCGGGCGTTGGCGGTGATGTCCATCAGGTCCTGGACGTCGGCGGTGTGTCGCAGGCCCAGCAAGTGGCCGAGCTCATGGCTGGCGACGTTGGCGAGGCACTGGCTCATCTCCTCGACGCTGGGGAGGAGCGGTTCGAAGAGGGCGAAGGTATCGGTGAAGACGATGGCCGATTCACTCGTATCGTTGTTGTAGGCATCGATGCTGTCGGCCAGCCCGAGCAGATCGGCGTTGTAGGTACCGAAGTAGAGATTGGTGACTGAGCCGGCGGGTATCGCCGCGTCCCCCTGGCGGTAGACCTGGATCCCGAGGCTGGCGTAGTCTTCCTGAAGTCGCTCCAAGACCTGGGCGATGATGGTCTCCGTCTGGCCCGCGAACCGGGAGGAGATCCGGGCGGCGTCGAAAGCCGGCACCTGCACGGGCGATGAACCGCCGATGCGCACATTGTCGGCCCCCGAGAAGTACAGCACGACGGTCTGGGGGTTGTACCCGGGCACGCCGATGCCGGTATCGACCGCGTACTGCACCACATAATCGTAGGAGGTGGCCGAGGACGAACGTCCCGCGACCACGACATAGACGTGCTCACTGGCCTGGCGGAGGACGACGCTCATTTCCCAGGGTACGAGCCAGGTGCCGCTGGTCGACATTTGCTGGAGGAGGTTGTAGTTCTGATCCAGGATTCCCACCAGGAAGCTGCCGCCGTTCGCAGGGCTCAGCCTGATGGTGACTCTGTCGCCGGCGGCAACTGAATCGAAGCGATAGACATCTCTATCGACCGTGGTTGCGCCTCCCGTGATCGTGCCGAAGAAGGTCACGTCCTGGGTATCGGTGATGATGTCTGCGAGCTGGAAGGTATCGTTGGATTCCTGCTCCTGGTAGGCGTCATCTGTTCCCGGCAGAGTTGGCTGATTGCCCAACACCTGGAGGGGCCACAGGGCGGCGAGACCGTCGGCGGGCTGGACCGGACTGCATCCGACCGAAGCCAGCACCACGAGGAGGCTCATGACACCGGCGCGCAGCGAGGCTCTGTCTGAAGACACTGCCGATCCCTTTCCAAAACGCTTCTTCTCCCCGCCCACTGGACTGGAACTCCCGCAACCGTACGATTCAGGTCAAGGGTGAGGCAAACGGATTCGGAAGAAAGTCCGGCCCGGGGTGCGGGCGACGGCCGTCGGGCCGTTCTTATCGGGTGGACGTGTCAGGGGCCTGCCTTGGTGTGGACAGGAGGGGCTGGTTGCCGCGAACATGGCGGCCGGCAGAGCCACGAGAAGATGGAAGGCATGGACATTGAGGCGATCAGGGGGTTGTTTCCGATAACCAGGCGTTGGGGGTCTCTCGACCACGCTGCGGGTGTCCCGTTGAGTGGCTGGGGAAAGAGTACCGGATCGTAGCGGCGCTGGGCCGCGGCGGTCTGCGAGACAGTGTGCGTTTCTACAACACGCTCGAGGAGATCGGCGACCTGATCGAGGTGTTGGGGGCGGGCATTGAGGTCATGGCGGCGTGACGAGAATGTGGGCCGGGGCAAGCGAGCAGGCGACCCGCGGTGTGTCGCGAGCCGCCTGCCGTTGGTTCTGTGCTTGGGGATCGGGTCCGGGCAGAGTCCGGGATGGCGGATCTCTGTCGGTTTGATGCCGCCCTACCAGGCGGCGCCGTTCTTTCGTTTTCCGCAGAGGGACACTTCCATGCCGATAGCGGCGGCCATGGCGGCCCTGGCCAGCAGGGCCTTATCCGCGTCGGCCGCGTTCCTGGCGTAGGCCACCTGAATATGGTTGGCCTTATGCTTGGCCATGAACTGATCGCGAGAAACGCCGTAGGTGACGGCGTGCATGACCGGCCACTGCGGGGTGGTGAGTTTCCAGCGTCGTTCGGTTTCGGCCTTGGGCAGCCTGACGACGGCGCCGCGGCCGATATCCAGTTTGAGCCTGCCGTCCTCGACGAAGACTCGCGACCAGACGATCTCGCCGGGCTTGGAGACGCCCTTGAGGGTACCGCCGCCGAGCCGGAAGTACACGCCGGGCTGTCGTTCGGAGGAAGCCCCTCGCCAGCCGCCGATCAGGTGGGCCGGGGGCACGGCGCCGCTGATTTCGAGGACCCACACGTAGTCCTTGATGGTGCCGGTGGCATCCCAGTCTCCCCAGCGGACATCGTGGAGCGTGTTCTCGACCGGCTGGCCCATGGCCTTATGGACGCGGTAGATCATGAGGCCATCGAGGCCTGCGCACTCATCGACCTCATTGAAATGCGGCAACGGCTCGCCGGGGTAGAGGATGCGTTTTCCGTCCCGGCTCTTGACTGGGGGGCGGTCCTTGTTGTTGAGGGTTCCCTCGACCAAGTCGCTGGCCGGCAGGAGGTCTTTGAGGCCCTGCTGGTACTGGATGCCGATGGTGGCGCAGCCGAAGTCGTCGGCGATGCGCATGGCGGCGATATACATCTTGCATTGAAGGAGGATCTGCTGGTTGGTGAGGTGTTTCCTGGGATCTGGCCCGGTGACGAACCTGATGCCCTTGGCGTCGTACCACCTGCGGACAGCTTTGGCCTCAGTGTCACTCACCTGGGTGGTCTCGTAGTAGAGCGCCGACTGGCTGAGTCGCTCCTTGTAGACGCCGGTCGGGTGCAGCAGTTCGTCGGGGATGATGGCGTTGTACATTCCCATGCAGCCCTCGTCGAAGATGCCCATGATGGCTTTTTCGATCTTGAGCTGGGCGGCGAGGGCCTGGCCGAGTTTCCTCTCGGGGCCGGGCACCCTGATCCTGGACAGGGGCTTGACGTGGCTGATCCTGTGCTGAACGGAGCCGGTCTTGAGCCAGGTTTTGAGTTTCTCCCTGAAAGCCGGACTGCTGAAGTCCTCGGCCCAGAGCGTGGAGTACTTTTTGCCCGCCTTGGTGAGTGAGCCGTTGAGGTTCAGCATCCCGACCAGTCCGGGCCAGGTGCCCGACCAGTTGGCCACGGTGCAGATGGGGCCCTGGTGGGTCAGCAGGCCTGGAAGCACGTGGTGGGTGTACTGCCAGACCGCTTCGGCCACGATCAAGGGTGCCTTGGGGTCGATGCGGGCGAAGATGGACATGCCCTGCTTCTGAGAGCTGATGAAACCGTGCTTCTCCTTGGGGTTGTACGGATGGGCCCGGACGATCCTGTAACCGAGCGAAGCGACCGCCTTGCCCAGGGCTTTCTCCATCTCATTCTGGGCGGCCCAGCAATCCTGATTGGCTGAGAGACGTAAATCACCGCTGGCAACCAGCAAAACCTGCTTGTTCTTCACGTTTGGCTTCTTGGCGAGTTTAGGCAACTTGTAGCTGGACATGTGATTGAGTATCCCCATGCAGGGGGTTGCATTGCCTCGGGTTCCACACCGGGCAAGGCCTCTGCTATGTGATTATGTACTGTCGGCGGTGGATTTGTGCAAGTGGCGGGTATCGCATAGACTTCCCGCCGGCCTGGGGTGCAGGTCCGCGCGCCGGGACTAGCCCGAGGGGTGACTCTTTACGTCTGGAGTACTCCCGGGGGTGTGTTCCCGGGGCTTAGCGAGCCGATTGGCATCGCCTCTTGCCGGGGTGAGCGGAGGCTGGATTCTGCGACTGAGGGCCACGTCCAGGTTAGTCTGACGGCCGGCCGGCGCCGGGGTTGTGTTGCGTCACGGGTGGAGCAGTCGATGCCGAGAAGGAGAGATCTCGACAGTGTGATGATCATCGGGTCGGGTCCGATCGTGATCGGGCAAGCCTGTGAGTTTGACTACTCCGGAACGCAGGCGTGCAAGGCCTTGCGGGAGGAGGGCATCCGGGTGGTGCTGTTGAACAGCAATCCGGCCACGATCATGACGGACCCGGAGATGGCCGACCGCACCTATGTTGAGCCGATCACGCCGGAGGCGATCGACAAGATCCTGGGCTTGGAGCGGGCTCGGGGCACGCCGATCGACGCCATACTGCCCACGCTCGGGGGGCAGACCGGTCTGAACTGTGCGGCCAAGGCGGCGGACGCGGGGATTTTGGACAAGCACGGGGTAACGCTGATCGGCGCCACCCGGGCCGCCATTCACAAGGCCGAGGACCGCACCGAGTTCAAGAATGCCATGCTACGGATCGGCCTGGACCTGCCCCGTTCGGGGATTGCCCACACCTGGGAGGAATGCCAGGCGATCGTCAAGGACATCGGTTTGCCTTGCGTGATCCGCCCGGCCTACACGCTGGGCGGGACCGGTGGCGGGTTCGCCTACGCCCCGAAGGAGTACGAGACGATCTGCAAGCGAGGGCTCGAGTACTCGCTGAACAGTGAGGTCTTGATCGAGGAGAGCTGCCTGGGCTGGAAGGAGTACGAGCTCGAGGTCATGCGTGACCGGGCGGACAACGTGGTGATCATCTGCTCGATCGAGAACTTTGATCCGATGGGCGTGCACACGGGCGACTCGATCACGGTGGCCCCGGCCCAGACGCTGACCGACAAGGAGTATCAGCGGATGCGGGATGCGGCCATCGCCATCATCCGCGAGATCGGTGTGGATACGGGCGGCTCGAACATCCAGTTTGCGGTGCATCCCGACACCGGCCGGATGATCGTGATCGAGATGAACCCGCGTGTTTCGCGGAGTTCGGCCCTGGCCAGCAAGGCGACCGGCTATCCCATTGCCAGAATTGCCGCCAAGCTGGCCATCGGGTACACGCTGGACGAGATTCCCAACGACATTACCAGGAAGACGCCGGCCAGCTTCGAGCCGACCATCGACTACGTGGTCACCAAGATTCCGCGCTGGGCCTTTGAGAAGTTTCCCGAGGCCGACGAGACGCTGACCACGCAGATGAAGAGCGTAGGCGAGGCCATGTCCATTGGGCGGACATTCAAGGAATCGCTGCAGAAGGGTATCCGCTCGATGGAGATCAAGCGATTCGGTCTGGGGCTGGACGCCAACGACGCGTGGCTGACGGCCATGCGAAAAGCCGAGAAGTCGAAAGCTGAAAGCCGGCAGAGAGAAGGCCAAGGCAGCGGGCAGACCGGGGATGATGACGATGCGACCATTCGCGGCTGGCGCGAGGGTGAGCCGCCGGCCGACACCCAGGAGAAGCGGGCGGGCGACTGGCCGATCCCGGTGGATGTTCTCCGGGACAAGCTGCAGCGGCCGTGTCAGGGCCGGCTCTACTACATTCGCTACGCCTGCAAGATGGGCTGGACCACGGAGCAGATCTTTGAGGCGAGCAGGATTGACCCGTGGTTTCTGGACAACATCAAGGAGCTGGTCGAGTTCGAGCAGGAGTTGTTGCATGTTGCCCGCGACGCCCTGGAGGTGGGCCAATGCATGGACTGGGCCCACGAAGTGATGGCGTGGTGCGACGGCGTGCGCACCTCGGACCAGGCGGCTGACAGTTTTCCCGAGCGTCCGGGGAGGCTGGGCGAGACCTGCGAGCGGCTCGCCGAGGTCGTGATACACGCCAAGCAATGGGGATACTCGAATGTCCAGCTGGCCACGGTGTTGGGGGTTTCCCCCGAGCGGGTGCGTACGTTCTGCCGATGGTGCGGTGCCCAGCCGGTGTACAAGCTGGTCGACACCTGCGCGGCGGAGTTCGAGGCGTACACCCCCTACTACTACTCTTCCACGGAAAACCCGCCGGGCACCCGCGAGTTGTTCGGCATCACGAAGGACCTGCCGCCCGATATCGAGATCCGGCTCACCGGTTCCGGGGGCAGGTCCGCGGTTCTCCCTCCGGAGCTGATGGCGGTTTGCGGCACCGATTCGATCCCGATGCCGGATGACGAGATCCGCGTCACCGAGAAGCCCAAGGTGGTCATTCTCGGTGGAGGTCCCAACCGCATTGGGCAGGGCATCGAGTTTGACTACTGCTGTGTCCATGCGGTCATGGCCGCCCGCAAGCTCGGCTACGAGACGGTCATGATCAACTCCAATCCGGAGACCGTCTCGACCGACTATGACACCAGCGACCTTCTCTTCTTTGAGCCGCTCACTCACGAGGACGTTCTCAACATCTGCGAGCGACTCAACGGCCGTCCGCTCGGCCCGGGGCGGGCCGCTCGGGGGTCATGCGGAGAGGAGTGGG
The DNA here is from genome assembly GCA_018003015.1 of Phycisphaerae bacterium. Lineage (NCBI taxonomy): Bacteria > Pseudomonadati > Planctomycetota > Phycisphaerae > Phycisphaerae bacterium. The sequence goes on from JAGNEZ010000043.1 coordinate 49,402, forward strand.
AGTCGGGTCGGAGCGGAGGTCTGCTGAAGGGGGTCATTGTCCAGTTTGGCGGGCAGACGCCGCTGAACCTGGCCATGGGTCTGAAGCACGCGGGCGTACCCATCCTGGGCACCACGCCGGAGAGCATCCACCTGGCCGAGGACCGCGAGGCTTTCGCCCGAGTGCTCAACGAGCTTGGTCTGCGCCAGCCGCCCAACGGTATCGCGTTCAACCTGGAGGGTGCGGTCGAGATTGCCCGGGAGATCGGTTACCCGGTGCTCGTCCGGCCGTCGTATGTACTTGGCGGCCGGGGCATGCAGAAGTGTCACCTCGAAGCGGACCTGGTTCGCTACATGCAGGACGCTCTCCAGGCCACTGATCGCAGTGCCACGGTGGACGAGAAGCACCCGGTCCTCATTGACCACTTCCTCACCGAGGCGATCGAGGTGGACGTGGACTGCATCAGTGACGGCAAGGACGCGGTCGTCTGCGGTGTCATGGAGCACATCGAGGAAGCCGGCATCCACAGCGGCGACAGTGCCTGCGCCTTACCCCCCTACTCGCTCCCGCCGAGCCATGTGGACGAACTCAGGAGCCAGACGGTCGCCCTCGCCCTGAAGCTCGGTGTCCGTGGACTGATGAACATTCAGTTTGCCCTCAAGGATGACGTCGTCTACGTTCTCGAGGTGAACCCGCGGGCGTCGCGGACGGTACCATTCGTCAGCAAGGCGACCGGGGTGCCGTGGGCGAAGCTGGCCACAGAAGTCATGCTCGGCCAGTCGCTGGTCGAGGTCATGAATGAGCGTGGCCTGTCCGACGCCCCGTGGCCGCGGCACATTTCGGTGAAGGAGGCGGTTTTCCCGTTCAACAAGTTTCCGGGGGTGGACTGCATTCTGGGGCCGGAGATGCGTAGCACGGGCGAGGTCATGGGGGTGGACTTCTCGTTTGGCTTGGCGTTCGCCAAGGCCCAGATGGCGGCCGGCAGTGCGTTGCCGACGAAGGGCACGGTGCTGATCAGCGTGAACGATCACGACAAGCCGCTGATTGTGTCGATTGCCCGGGAGTTCGCGGAGATGGGATTCCGGATCATTTCCACCAAGCGGACGCGTGAGGAGCTGGTCAAGTGGGGTATCCGGGCGGAGCTGGTGTACAAGGTTCAGGACGCGCAAGGTCCCTATCTGATCAACATGATCAACGCGGGCGAGGTTCATCTGCTGATCAACACGCCGATCTTCTGGGGCAGTGCTGCCACCGAAGCGCGGATCCGCTCGGCGGCGGTGATGCACAACATTCCGCTGGTGACGACCATGGCGGGGGCCAGGGCGGCGGTGCAAGCGATACGGGCGCTGCGTCAAGGGGAGTGGATGGTACGGGCCCTACAGGATTACTGCCCGACCTGACCGATGGCGTGCGGCACCTGGCCGGCGACGGGCATTCACCGACGCCCGCCGAGATTCCTCGCTTGCGTGCCGGGGGCTTGCCCAAGCGACCACGGGGTTGGGCGCGGCCGCCCAGGCTGCCTGGGGCCCGCCCCGCCTTTCACCTGGCGGGGAAGAGCACGGGGTGAGCTCATTGCACGGTAGGCGGATGTTGGTACACTAAAGAGATCAACCCGTTTGTGGGAGCAGCCGTTAGGCGAGGGTTCTTCGTCTGCAGACAGCTCGTACGATGGTCGGCTCATCCTGAGGTTGGGGGGGCAGGAGAATGTTGCATGACACCCATGGCGGTCGATTGCTCCGGCAGGGTCAAGCGGCTCCGACCGGGTTTCACGCTGATTGAAGTGCTGGTGGTGGTGGCGATCATCGCCCTGCTGGTTGCGATTTTGCTGCCGTCGCTGACGCGGGCCCGGGAGTCGGCCCGCCGGGCCGTTTGCGCGGGTCGCTTGCACAACATGGGCCTGGCCGTTCTGGAGTATGCGCACTCGAACCAGGGGAAGGTGATCCAGTGCCGTGAGGCCAGCGTGCAGGTCGCGATCGATCCGCGTCTGGCGGCCCCGGGAACAGGCGGGGCCAGCACCCCGTCCTGGTACTACGTGGATTGGCAGGGGGCGGCCAAGAAGCACCACCTCGACAAGGAGTTATGGGAGTGTCCGAACCGCGCAGGCGTATTCGGCTACGAAGGGACCCCGAGCGTGGCGGAGCAGGGATACACGGCGGCGGCCCTGAGGGCCGGCGGTTACCGGGTGACCGAGGGGACTGACTACGATCAGTGGATCATCGGCTTCCAGTATTTTGGCGGGATCAAGACCTGGCGAACGTCGATCGGGGAGTTCAAAGGATGCTCGCCTCTAGACACCAGTTCCAAACCGCAATGGGCGCTGGCCGCGGATGCCAATCTGAAGGTCGACGGTTACTGGGGCGGGGGTCGTCCATCGGCTTTCGGCTGGATACCGCCTCATCCGGGCGCGGGGGGCGTGCCGGAAGGTGGGAATGTTCTCACGTTTGATGGAGCGGTCAGCTGGATCCGGTTGGTCCGCATGATTCCGATTCACTCCTGGGAACCGACGACGCGGGTGTGCTACTGGTATCAGGCCGACTTGGGTGAATACGGCGTGGCTCGGCGGCGTTAGGCGAGCATGAACAAGAGAGTGCTGATTCCCCTGGCTGTTCTCGCGATCGGTGGAGCCGTGGTGGCCATCGTCTATGGCATTCGATCGTCGATTCAGCATCCCTATGAGCGGGTGAGTTATCCGTATATCTGCAAGGGCTGCGGGGTTGTCTTCGACGTGAGGGAGCTCAGGAAGTCGGCTGACCTGTGGCGGATTCCGCCCGGGGCGCCGTCCGACTCGGTGGTGATCTGCATCAAGTGCAACAAAGGCTGGGCCTACCCGGTGGCGAGATGTGAGACGTGCGGGACGGAGCACATCCTGCATCTATGCCGCGACTCGCGGTGCCCGAAGTGTTTCCCGCAGGCCGCCGAGGCTGGAAAGAAAGCCGGCGTCGATGTGTTCTTCAGGCGGCCCGGCTGACCGGCATTCGTGCTGTTTGCTGGAGAGCTGGCATCGTGGCTGAGGGCCCCTTCCGGCTGCCGGTTGATTGTCTGGGGAGGTTGGGCGAGAGCGTTTGCAGAGGGGCGGCCGTCGTCTGGTCAGCGATGGACTTGCAGGTTCAGGCGGGGCGGGCTAGCCGGGCGGCGTGGCCGAAGGGAGGTTGGCGGGGAGAGCCGGATTTTCCTTGCGTGGGGGCCCAGGTGCGGGCTATTATGGGAACAAACCGGGGTATGGGGGTTTCCGCCCTGCGCGGGTGGATTTGTCTTTGCAGTGGAGAGGAGCATTCAGCAGCCGTTGACCGGTTCGGGATGATCTCTTCCGCTTCGGCTTTGTCGGGGCGGCGAGGCTCGCGGGCATCCGAGGTTACGCTTCCGGCTCGCCGCAGCCTTGTTCCGGATGTACCCGGCACTTCGCTCGCGGCCTCAGTGGTACCCGGTCGAACGGTTGTTCGTCGTTGCGGTCTTCGACCAAACAGAGGAGGTGCACATGACACGTCTCATCGCCGCCACAATCATCTTGATCCTGGCCATGGCCACCGCAGTCCAGGCAGAGATCGTTTACGTTGACGCAACGCCCAATGGCACGGGCGCCAATGTGACCGTTCAAGGCGCGACGCCCACCGAGGATGCGCCGGCCAATTTCATGCTGGACGAGGAGGATTCGGCCACCAGCCCGGCCGAGTCAGACGCGGACGGCATCTGGGGTGAGCGCAACCGCACGGCCATGAACGGCGGGAATGTCCTCGTCGCGAAGGGCCCGACGGACGGGACTGACGACGGCGATGGCATTCTGTGGACGAGCACGCCGACGCTGGCCGCCGGCACCTACAACGTGTACTTGTTTTTCTGGAACAACAGCAACGGCAATGGAATCTGGGACATCTCCGCGGCGATCGGAGAGTTGAACAGTTTTGACGGTCTGACGGACTACACCAAGAACAACGCCACCAACATCGCCAACGCCACGCAGTTTGACGGCTATGACCTTCCCACGACCCTGAAGAAGGCTGACGGCGCGCAGAACCTGTTTGCCGTCAAGCTGGGCCAGGTCGTTTTGAGTAGCGACAGCGTGATCACGGTTTCCACAGCGGGCCGTCTGCAATCATCGACCACCACTGAGAACCGGACATGGTTCGACGGCATCGGGTACCAGAAAGTGGAGACCTGTGGTGAGATTCCGGTGGTGACGATCCAGAAGCCGGTTTTCCCCGGCGCGACGACGGTGACTGTCACCGGGGTGTCGCCGCAAGCGGAGTCGGTCAACGTCTACCTTGACCCGGCGACGCTGGTCGGTTCGGCCGCGGGCAGCCCGCCGAACACACCGGCGAGCCTGACCGTCACCCTGAATCGGTCCGCGGCGTTCAGCGAAGTGTTTCTCGGCCGCCAAGTCGTGGGCGGTGTCGAACAGTGCGGGGTAGCTCCGACGGTGAGGGTCATCGTTCCGCGGATCACCTATGTGGACGCGGTGCCCAACACCACCGGCAGCGACGGCAATACGACTGTGGACGGCAGCCTGGTCAACACCGGCGAAGGCGGCAACGTGGCCACCGGCAAAGACGTCGGCGGGCCGGGCGACGACGGCCTGTGGTACCTCCGCCCGCGACCGATGACCAACGCCGAGACGGTCTGGGAGGCCCCGGAAGTCGTGTCACCCCTTGTGACCACCCTGTCTCTGCCTGCCGGCACCTATCAGCTTTACGGGCTGTTCTGGAACAACGCGAGCAACGACGGGGTATGGGACGTGGCATTCAGGGTCGGGTCGGGCCATTCGTTCGTGTTCGGCAAGGGCAACGCGACGCTTTCGACCCCTGACGGCAGCGAGTTCACGAACGCCACACCCGTTTCCACGCGCGACGCCACGCAGTGGATGCTAATCGCTCCGCTGGGCCAGTATGAGGTCGTCGGCTCGATCGAGATCCGCATTGACTCGCCGCAGCGCGGGACCTCGGGTGATGAGCGGACCTGGTACGACGGTATCGGCTATGAACTGGTTGACCCGGCGACGCCGCTGCCTGTGTCGGACGGTTTCGGCGACGGCGACCGCGACAATGACGGCCTGCTTGACGATCCGGACGGAATGGGCAGTGGTCTTCTTGATGATCCGGCCGACGTGGGCCTCCAGTGGTCGCGTGTGTTCCGGACCGGTTCCGAGAACCACACCCTCCGGGTCGCCCATGACCTGGCGGCTCCTGACGGGCTGGGCGACGACAACGCCCTGCAGGTGAGTGTCACTGGGAACCAAGCTTACCAAGTTGCCGGTTTTCCCCCCAAGCTCCTGGCCGATGCCGGTGAGTTCATCCGGCTGACCGCCCAAGTCCGCTTCACCAGTATGACCGATTACCGCGACACGCTCCGTTTCGGTCTGCTCAACCAGGGGGTCACATCCGTCACGCTGGACCAGCTCACGCCGGCGATCATTGAGGATGACTGCAGCTACTTCGCCACGGTCGCCACCGGCGCGGTCGGTGCGACGGCCCGCATCGCCGCCAACTCCTCCGGCGGAGCGGACGGCTCCATCTTCGGCATCGACGAGAACCTCGTGACCGAGAACCCGTTCGGCCGGATGATCAACGACAACCTCCCGCACACCCTCTCGCTGACGGTTATCCACGCCTTTGGTGATAGCGCGTTGATCGACTACTCGATCGACGGCAGCACGGCCCTGCGCGGACAAGATCTCTCTCTGCCAGTTTTCTACTTCAATGGGGTAGGCTTCGGCAGCGTCCCGTCCCCGGGCATCAGCTATCATCTCGATGATGTGCTGATCGAATCGGGTGTGGCCACAACCTGCGAGGCGATTCCCCCAGTTACGGTCGAGAGTATCATCCCCTCCGATGCGACGGATGTGGTGGTCAACGGCATCGTGTCGGAGGCGGAGCAGGTGAACGTTTACCTCGACGGAAGCCTGATCGGTTCGGCAAGCGGGAGTCCGCCCGGGACGCCGGCCACGCTGACGGTCCCGATCAGCGCAAGCCCTCCGCTGAGCGGCCTGGTCACGGCCGGGCAGGTGGTGAACGGGGTGGAGAGCTGCTGGCCCGCGCCAAGCGTGCAGGTCAACAA
>JAGNEZ010000044.1 GCA_018003015.1 Phycisphaerae bacterium
GCGACAACGTGCGATACATTCGTCGAATCCGTTCGATCACTGTTGCATCCTGCATCCACCCAATATCGGAACAACGCGATCGAACCTATCAACAATTGTTCAGGTTATTCTTTTGCGGGCCCTTAGCGCGGGCGGCGTCCCCGTCATTCCCGACGGACAGGTTGTGGTCCCCGCGGGACAGAACAGCGTCGAACTGGCGGTGAAGGCCCTCGACCTGGGCGGTACAAACCTGGTGGCCTCGGCTCCCGAGGCGCTGTTCGGCTGCACGGCGGTCTTCCGAGTGCGGCTGGGCGACCAGGGCATCATTATCGTCGACGATCACTTCGACGATAATCCCAACGGCATCCCGAGTCTGGACGCCAGCGCCTTGGCAGCCAACGACAAGGGTCCGGGCGGCGGATGGAGCCCGTACACGTCGGGCAAGAGCCAGCGTGAGCGGGGCACGAACTGGGAAACCCTGAGTGACGGCGGCGACTGGAGCCTGGCCGCTCTGAACGGGCTAAACGAAGACGAGTTCAAGTTCATGACCGACCAGGGTGTTCGCCTCGAGTGGGTGATCAGCAGCGTCACCGTGACGGCGGACAACCCGACGCCGTACGCTCAGCACCCTACCGGCGAGACCTCCGACGTTCGACACGAGTTCGGAATCGTCTCCGCCATCCGACCCAACAGCGGCAGCAACGAGCTGTACACCAACACCTCGGGTGGTCTGTACGTGAACGTGTATTACTCGGCCATCGGTGCTCCGCCGACGCAGAACATCACCGTGACCGGAAGCGTGCGGGTGGTCAACAACACCCACACCGGCGGCGATGAGGAGACTCTCACCGGGCTCGAGACCGTGGCGACCTTCACGCTTACCGGAATCGCCAGCATCACCCCGAGTAATCCCCTGTCGGTCACCATCGAGGCCGACAAGGACGGCTGGGAGATCGGCTTCTCATCGAACGCGAATCCGACCTACGTGATCAGTCCCCAGTCGCCCGGCGTCACGACGGTTCCGGTCGCGAAGTTGGCTGGGGGCTGGGACGTCAACTCGCTCAACGACGCGGAAATCACCAGCGAGTTCGTGAGCGGGGCCTTCGCCTACGCCCACTTCCAGAACATGGGCATCGGTCGCGGCTCCAGCTGGGTGGACCGCGCCAGGGTGTGCATCGGCTGCAAGCTGACTACAGACTGCCCCGACCCGTTTGCGGACGCCGATCGGGACGGCGACGTGGACCAGCTGGACTTCGGCCTCATGCAGCTGTGCTTCACGGGCGAAAACGGCGGCACGCCCCAGGGTTGCCGGTGCTTCGACCGGGATGAGGACGGCAGCATCACCGCGATCGATTTCGGCGCTTTCCAGAACTGCGCCACGAGTAGCGGGCCGATGATCGCGGCCGACGCGACCTGCGACGATAACTGACCCAGGTAACGAGCCCCGCTCGGCGCCGGGGTTCTCGTGAGCCTGTGCAGTTCGGCATCTCGGCTGCTCCTGAGGGTAGCCGAGATGCTTGTTTTTGCGCCCGGCTCGGCCGCAACACGGCCGGCCGAGGCTGCGGCCGGGCTTCGTTCCCGAAGGCTTGCCGGTGTGGTAAGGTAGGCGGCAACATGGACATCCGTTTTCCCTCGAGGAGTCGCCGCGATGAAGCGAGTCCCTGCAATCCTCCTGGTGCTCCTGGCCCTCTGCACCCCGACCGCGGCTCAAGCTGCCGGGCCGGAAGCGGCGGCCAGGGGCGTACTGACGCGGCTGCTGCCCGCCGAGGCCGAGCACTTCGAGCTGACGATCATTCCCCAGGCGGACGGCCGCGATGTTTTCGAGATTGAGAGCAGGAACGCGAAGATCGTCCTCCGCGGCTCCAGCGGGGTGTCGATCTGCTCGGCCCTCAACTGGTACTTGAAGTACCATTGCCACGCAAGCGTCTCCTGGACGGGCAACCAGCTCCGGCTGCCCACCCCGTTGCCCGTCGTCCAGGGGGTGATCCGCAGGCCCAGTCCGCACCTGTACCGCTACTTCTTCAATTACTGCGCCTTCAGCTACAGTCTCGCGTGGTGGGACTGGCCCGAGTGGGAGCGGATGATCGACTGGATGGCCTTGAACGGCGTCAACGCACCGCTGGCTATCACCGGCCAGGAGGCCACTTGGCAGGCGGTGTTCCGCGATCTGGGCCTCGCCGACACCCAGATCGCGGAGTTCATCGCCGGCCCGGCGTACCTGCCGTTCGGCTGGATGGGCTGCGTGGACGGCTGGGGCGGCCCGCTTCCGCAGCACTGGATCGACCGGCATCGCGAACTGCAGATCAAGATTCTCACCCGCGAGCGGGATCTCGGCATGACCCCCATTCTGCAGGGCTTCACCGGGCACGTTCCCAAAGCCATTCAGGAGCAGTTCCCGATGGTGCGGCTCCAGCAGGCCTCGCCCTGGTGCGGATTCCCGGCCACGTGGTTCATCGACCCGATGGACCCGTTCTTCCAGCAGGTTGGCAAGGCCTTCATCGAGGAACAGACCCGCCAGTACGGGACGGATCATCTCTATGCGTCCGACACTTTCATCGAGATGTCCCCCCCGAGCAACGATCCGGCGTATCTGGCGGGCATGGGTCGCGCAGTTTACGGGGCCATGGCGTCTGCCGATCCCGAGGCCATCTGGTTTCTCCAGGGATGGATCTTCCCCAACAATCCGAGCTTCTGGAAACCACCCCAGGCCAGGGGGCTGTTCAGCGGCATACCCAAAGACCGACTGGTCTTGATCGAGATGACCGGCGACACGTGGAAGAAGACCGAGGCTTTTTACGGCCAGCCGTGGCTTTGGGCTCTCATCCAGGACTTTGGCGGAGTGGTCAGCCTGCACGGCGACCTGGGCGGCTTGCTCGACCAGCTTGAGGCGGCCACGGCCGCCGACAAGGACCGCCAGCTACGCGGGATTGGCATCATCATGGAGAGCCTGGGCTACAACGCCGTCTTCGACGACCTGCTGCTGGAAATGACGTGGCGAACGGAGAAGCCGGAGATCGGCCCATGGCTTGCCGACTACGCCCACCGTCGCTACGGGCGGAGCACGGCCGGCGCCGAACAGGCATGGAACCTGATGTTGACCGGCCCTCACCGTCGTCCACGGGCGGCCACGGCGGTGATCTGCGATCGCCCGACCCTCCAGCGGAACGCCGCATCTACCAGCACCGATCCGAACAGCCACATGGTCGGACTGGTCAGCGCCATTCAGCGCCTGCTGGAGTGTGAAGGGAAGATCGGTGACCAGGACACGTTCCGATTCGACTTGGTGAACATGACCCGGCAAGCCCTCAGCAACGAGAGCTGGATCCTGCACGGTCGGCTCGTCAACGCCTGCAAGGCCAAGGACCGGCAGAGGCTGGCCGACGCGGGCCGGCGATTCCTGGAGTTGATCCGCGACATGGACGAGTTGCTGGCCACCCGACGCGAGTTTCTGCTGGGTCCCTGGCTGGCCGACGCCAAACGCTGGGCCACCCGCAGGGAGGAGCGGCGGCTTTATGAATGGAACGCCCGAAACCAAATCACTCTCTGGGGCTCGAAAGATTCTCCGCTGAACGACTACGCCCAGAAGCAGTGGTCCGGCCTGCTCACCGGCTTCTATCTGCCGCGATGGCAACAGTTTCTGGCTCGGCTGGACAAGGCCCTGGAGGAAGGCAGGGAAACCGACATGGCCGCTTGGGAACGCGACATTCGCGCGTGGGAGGAGAAGTGGACGCGCGGTACAGAGGCGTACTCGACCGAGCCCTCGGGGGATTCGTTGGCGGTGGTCAGGAGGCTGTGCGCCAAGTGGTTCATGGATCCGTCTCGGGCGGACAGCAGGCCCCCCCGTTGACGAGAAGGCAAACGGAAGCGACAACGGAGTCGAAATCGAGCGAGGTTCAAGCATGATCACCGTCCATCTGGTCTTTAACGCCCACATCGATCCGGTCTGGCTGTGGCCTTGGCAGAGCGGACTTGACACCTTGCTGGCGACTTGTCGAAGTGCGTGCGACCGGCTCGACGCTCATCCGGACCTGCATTTCGTGCGCGGGGAGGCCTGGGCTTACCGCGAGGTCGAGCGCATCGACCCGGCACTGTTCGAGCGGATCCGGGCCCACGTCAAGGGTGGGCGCTGGCACATCGTCGGCGGGTGGTGGCTACAACCCGACTGCAATGGGCCGAGCGCCGCTGGCTTCGAGCAGCAGATTGCGCTCGGCAAGGAGTTTTTCCTCGATCGTTTCGGGCAGTTTCCTCGCGAGGCCTATAACGTGGACAGCTTCGGCCACGCGGCAACGCTCCCGGCTTTCATGCGGGCCGCGGGACAGGACCGCTACGTGTTCATGCGGCCGCAGCGACAGGAGATGGCTCTGCCGGCCCGGCTGTTCCGGTGGCGGGGCGATGCGGACAGTCCCGAGATCATTGCGTTTCGGGTCGCCCGGGCCTACACCGTTCGGGAAATCACCGTCGAGCACGTCAGGGCTTCGCTCGAAGGCCTCCCGACGGGCATTGACCACACGATGTGTTTTGTCGGGATCGGCGACCATGGGGGAGGGGCCACCGAGCAGCAGATCGCCTGGTGCCGTGAGCACCAGACCGCCATCGAAGGCTGCAGGCTGGTTTTTTCTGCACCAAACCTGTTCTTCGACGCGGTGGCGGACCAGACAGACAAGCTGCCCCAGGTCGTCGGCGAGCTGCAGCACCACAGCATTGGCTGCTACAGCGTACATCGGGCGGTCAAGCTCGGCGTCCACAAGGCCGAGCGCCGGCTGGCCCAGGCCGGCGTGGTACGCAAGCTGGACCCCCACCCCGAGCCGCAAGTCGACGAGCGGCTCAAGGAAGCCTGGCGATGGGTGTGCTTCGGGCACTTCCATGACATCTATGGCGGAACGTGCATTCCATCCGCCTACGAACAGGTTCATGCCCAGCTCGGATTCGCGCAGGCGGTGGCCGACGAGACCCTCCAGCGTGGTTTGCGGCGAATCGGCACCACCCTGCCCGACGACCGGATGCAGCGCATCGTTCTGCTGAACGCGTCGGATGCGCCGTTCGAAGGCTATGTGACCCACGAGCCCTTTCTCGAAGGCTCAGCCTGGCAGCCACATTGGCGACTGATCGACGAGGCCGGGCAGCTGGTGCCTCACCAGCGCGTGGCCACCGAGTGCCTGGTCCCCAACGATCCGGCGTACTTTCTCAGGATGGTCTTCCGCCTCACATTCAAGCCCGGGCAGATGCGAACGCTGCGAATCGACCCCGAAGGCGGCCTGGCCACCACCCCGGCCAACTACTCAGGAACGAAGGTCATGGGCGAACGCATCACCAACGATCGCGGCGTGTCCGTCAATCTGATCGCCGATGACGAACTGACCTTCGAAGACCGCACCGAGCTGCCGCTGCCGAAACTGCAGCTCATCTCCGATCCCACGGACACCTGGAGCCACAACATCGATCGGTACAGCAGCGACGTCCTGGCCAAGCCGCACTGGCACGAGAGCCAGATCGTCGACGCCGGCCCGGTGATGGCCTCCCTGGTCGCGGACGGCCATGTGGCCGATAGCCGACTGCTCAGCGAGTTCCGCGTCTACGCCGGCGAACCGTTCGTCGAATGGCTGCTGCGCGTCCACTGGTGCGAACGTCGGAAACTGCTCAAACTGAACTTCCCCCTCTTGGACACGATCAGGAAGCGTTATGACGGTATCCCGGGCGGCGAGATCGTCCGGTTGCCGGACGGCAAGGAACGGCCGGTACGCGACCGCACGCTGATCGAAATGAGCGACGGGCGCAAGCTGGGGCTGGTCTTTCCCGAAGTCTTCGCCCTGGACGCAACGCCGAACCTCCTGCGACTGACCCTGCTGCGCAGCCCGATCATGGCCCACCACGCTCCCCACAACGGTCAGGATCTTCGGGCGGTGTATGCTGATCAGGGCATCCACGAGTTCCGGTTCCGGTTCTTCTGCGGACCAGACGTCAACAGCGAGCTGCTCGATGCCCACGCCATGATGATGCACCGGCCACCGCTGGCGGCGGATCTGACCCGAGGCATGGGAGTGGCCTGAGCGCCGTCAGGAAGATGCCGAGGGGGCATGCTCGGACCTCGGTGCCCGAGGAGTCAAGCGAGCCTGACCAGCCGATCCATGGGCTACAAGCGGGCCGGCATGGCCGGGAGGAGTGGATCGGGCCAACGCTCGGGGCAACTCCAGTGGGTATCCTGCCGGCCCACTCCCAGAGCCCCCCGAAGAACTCCACCCAGAGCATGGCAAGCAGAGCGATACGTTGACCGCCTCAATAACCCCTCGGACTGCTTGCGTGACGACACGGCGGCCGGAATCCACCGCCAGGCCCGCGACCTGGGCCGGACGCGAGCCGATGGCCGTGGAGGCCGGCCTCGGGGCCTCGGAGCAGAGAACCGCCCATCAGGCCATTCATCCGGGCGATCAGCCGACTTCGCGCTTTTGGAAAGCGGCGATGGCAACGAGGAGGCCGGCCATTACCAGGCACATGGCATACCCGAACGACATGCCGACATAGCCCAGCGTGATCTTGGTGTCCTGGGTGAGGGCATCGGTCACCCAGAGGAAGGCTAGGTTAGGCGAAAGCCAGTAGGCGATCCGGGCCCAGAGATGGGTGTCCCGGTACTGGCCGAACATCGCGTCGGAAAACAGCCCCAGAAAGAGCACGCCGAGGCAGATGGCCAGGGTCAACACCTGGCCGCACCGGGTCGATGCGGCCAAGGCGACGGACGTCAGCATGAGGATCATGGCAAAGACGAGGGCGAGAGCCCCGAGCAACTGCCCGTCGATGAAGTCCTTGCCGAACTGCTGAAACTGCCAATCAGGATCGATCAGAGCCACCAGGGCCAGAACCAGACCCATCAGGGGCACGGCAATGGCAATCGCGGTTGACGAGAACTGCATGTCGTACATATAGTTACAAAAAGCCGCGATCAGGATGGACAGGACCAGGGCTCCGCACCCGAAGAGGATCACCGGCAAATCGTATTGATCGCTGGCCCGCTCCATGACTTTGTGCCGCATGGTCAGCAGGAAGACAATCCCCGTCAGGTAGAAGGCCACGGCCAGAGCGGAAGCGAGCCCGATGAACTTGGCGGTGACGAACAATGGTCTGGGCACCGGCTTGCTGATGACCGTAAGAACGGTCTTATTCTCGATTTCGAGCGACAAAATCCCTGCGGCGCTGAAGGCGGACAAAAACAAACCGGAGATCAGCAACGTAGAAAGGCCAAGGTCTTTCAGGAGCTTATTGTCGTCCTGTAGGGTAAATCCGCTGATTCCGACGCACAAGACAAGGGCGCCGGCGGTCACCAGGAGCAGGACGCCGTAGATCGGCTGGCGAACTGTCTCGGTGAAGCTGTTGGTGACGATACCGAGGAATTTCGTGGGCATCGGGCTTCCGCTGATTGACAACCGTCGAGCAGGTCTATGACCGCCACCTGCAGGGACGTCCCGGCGGCTTGGCAGTCTGACCGGCTTATTGTAAAGTACGACGCTCCGTCGTCCACTGGTCGGCGGAAAAAAGGGTATGGGGCGGATGAGCCTTGTGGCAGTCCGCCCCCCGTTCTGCAGCAATCTCTCATAGAGACATGTAGCGTATGATGCAAGAGCGACCGGAAACCCGAGCCCGCAGCGTAGCCTTGATCGGCATGATCTTCCAGATTGTCCTGGCCGCCTTCTACACCATCCTGGCGGTCTGGAGTCAATCCCAGGCCATGTGGGCACTGACCCTCCTCACCTCCCTCGGCATCGTCATCTGGCTCACCCTCCTACTGGTTTACCATCAGCGTGTGGCCGTCCAGGAGGAAGCCCTGGAGACCGACCAATTGCGTCGGCAACAAGCGAGCGGCCAGGTGGGGGAGGCGATCTTCGACGTCACCAGCGAGGAAATGCTCCTGGCCCGGCGTCGGCTACGGTGGATGTACCGCTGGCTGGTTCCCGCGGCGGCACTCGTCATCATCGTGGCCCTCGTCGGGGCCGGACTGCTGGGCTGGTCCTGGGGGCTGTTTAAGCCGATCTCGGCCACGACGTGGAAGGATGTCCAGCACAGCAACGTGCTGATGTGGTTCCTGGGCGGCGCCGCCTTTCTGAGTTTCCTCCTCTCCCGGTACGCGGTTGGCATGGCCAAGTATCTGGAGTGGCAGATGCTCCGGGCTGGAGCGAGCTACCTCATGGGGGTCACGCTGGCTTCGGTAGCCCTGGCCGCCACGCTCGGAGCTATCCATTTTGTCCAGAACCCCTATCCTGAGCACGTTCTGGCCTATGCACTGCGGTTTCTGATGCTGGTGCTGGCGGCCGAGTTTGCCCTCAATCTGCTGCTGGACTTCTACCGCCCGCGCTCGCCGGACGAAGTACCCCGGCCCTCGTTTGACAGCCGTCTTCTGGGCCTGTTCACCGAGCCGGGTGGGATCGCCCGCTCGATCGCCGACGCGATCAACTACCAGTTCGGCTTCGAGGTCTCGTCGACATGGTTCTACAAACTCCTCGAGCGATCGGCGGTGCCTCTAGCGGGCTTCGCCGTGCTGAGTCTGGTGCTGGCCAGTTCACTGGTGTTCGTGTCGGCGGACGAGGTGGTCGTGGTTGAGCGATTCGGTCGGCGACTGCCGGGTGACCTCGAGCCGGGGCTGCACTTCAAGCTGCCCTGGCCGGTGGATCGAGCCTACTCGGTCGGCATCCACGGCGTTCACGAGTTGATTGTTGGGGTGAAGCAGCAGGAGGATCCCAACGTCCAGGACAACCTGATTCTTTGGACCAACCAGCATGCTCAGGAGGCTCACCTGAAGGTCCTGGTCGCCACGCCCAAGCTGGCGGGTTTCATGACCGCACCAGGTGGCGACGCGGACAGGAAGCCGGCCTCGCCGGACGCTTCGGCGAACGAGTCCAGTGCCATGAGCGAGGCCAGCGAGGCGGTATCGGTAAGTATGCTCCGCGTGGCCATGACCATCCAGTACGAGATCAAGGAGGCGTATCAGTGGATCACCACCTATCGTGATCCTGAGGCGGCCCTGAAGGCCCTCGCCCATCGGGAAATCACCCACTACTTTGCGAACGTGGACGTCATAGGGGTGTTGGGCACGCAGCGAGGACCGATCGAGAAGGCCCTCTGGGAGTCGATGCAGAAGACCGCCGATGAATCCAATCTGGGCATCAGGATCGTATTCCTGGGACTCCAGGGCGTTCACCCACCGGAGGACACCGCCGCTACCTTCCAGGAAGTCATTGGCGCCGAGCAGAAGAAGAACGCTACCATTCGTACTGCCTGGGCGGACTACAACAAGCGGCTCTCGCAAGTGGCCGGCGATGTTGGGCGAGCGGAACAGCTCGCCAAGGCCATCGAGAAGATGAACCGCCTCGATTCGGATCCTGACGCGACGCCGGCTGACCGCGAGACCGCTCAGGACCAAGTCCAGCTCCTGTTCTTCGGAAGTGAACCGAAGAGGATTCGCCCGGTCGGAGGCAGCGCCCAGAGCCGGATCGCCCAGGCAAGGTCGGAGAGATGGAAGATGGAGAACGAGGCTCACGCCCGGGCGGTGGCGTTTGCCCAGGAGATTGCCAACAAGCAGGCGGCGCCGGAGGCCTACTATACAAGACGCTACCTGCGAACCGTGGCCGAGTCGGTCAAGGGCATTCGAAAGTACCTCCTGGCCGCCGAAGGTGAGATTTCCACACGGGTGTTCAATCTGGATATCAAGGACCCGGCAAACGCACCCATGGACTTGGCCGTAGAGAAGCAGCCGTAAGGAGTGTTGACGTGAGATCCCTGCCCCCTCTGATCGTACCAGAGGAGGCCGATATGGAGAGATGCAACGATGAAACGTAGCTGGCCTTCATTGATCAGCGGCGCCGTATTGGCAAGCATGCTCATCCTGTACATGGTCGCCTTCCAAGTCCGATTCTCCGAGGTCGCGGTGGTTCGCACCTTTGGCCAGATCAAGGAAGGCGGGGTCATCAAGGAACCTGGGCTCTACTGGAAATGGCCCTGGCCGATTCAGAGGGTGGAGCGATACGACAACCGCATCCAGACCACGTCGACCACGGGCGAGGAAACGCCCACGCGGGACGGCAAGAACGTGATCGTCACGAGCACCGTGAATTGGCGGATCGACGACCCCAAGCAGTTTAGCATCCGCTGCAAGAGCATGAAGGAAGCCGAGAACTTCGTCAAACTCCGCGTCCGTAACGATCAGAAAACGGTCATCGGAAAGTACGACTTCCGCAATTTCGTCTCCGTCGAGCCGAGCGAGCTGAAACGCGACGCGATCGAGCTGGAAATCGGCAAAGCGGTAGCGATGGTTGCCCAGGAGCTGTACGGCCTCCGCGTCGAGCGGGTGGGCATCGAGACGTTCCAGGTGCCCCAAGAGGTCAGCAAGTCCGTCATTGAAGCGATGAAGAAAGAAAGGCAAGCCAAAGCTCAGCAGTACACCAGCGAGGGTGAGTCGGAAGCTAAGCAGATCAAGGACACCGCTGAGAGCATCGCCGGGACTATCACCACATTCGCCGATCGCAAGGCGGCCGCGATCGTAGCCGAGGGCCAAAAGAGAGCGGTGGAATACAACCGGGTATTCCGAGAGGACCCGGAACTGGCCAAGTGGCTGCTCCAGGTTGAGAACATCCCAGTGGCCCTGGGCGATCGAGCCACACTGGTCATTGACCAGCCGATCTTCACGGAGATATTCCGCGAGACCGGATCGGCCGGCGTGCCGTCGCCCCAACCAGCCGAGGGCCCTGCCGGCCAGACGGCCCTTCCCGCGGCGATTCCAGTCATCGTGGACAGCAAGTGAACAACGGAGCAAGATGACCTTGGCTCATATTCACGACCATCATCATGAGGATCAGCCGCTGGGCGAGTGCTGCGGCCATGGGCCGGAGAACCAAGCCTTGGCGGTGATCGAAGAACCCCTAGATCCGGCTAACCAGTCGCTCTCCGATGCGTTAAGGCTGAGCTTCTGGTTTCTCAAGCTGGTGATGTTCTGTCTGATCATCGGCTTCATGCTCAGCGGCCTGGTGTGCGTCGACCAAGGCGAGGTCGTGGTCGTCACACGGCTGGGGCAGCTAGACGGTGAACCGCGGAAGCCGGGACTGGGTTGGGCGTGGCCCTATCCGATTGGCGAGAAGACCAAGGTCAGCACCACGTTGCGCAACCTGTCGGTGGACAGTTTCTGGCTCAACCTCAGCGAGGCCGACAAGGCTAAATCCTTGAGCGAAGTTAACGCCCGTTCGCCGGGACTGGACCCGAAGGTTGACGGCGCTCTCCTGACCAACGACCTGACCGGCGATCTGGCCATCATGCACATGCAACTCAACATCCAGTACCGCGTCAGTGACGAGACGCGAATTCGAGCAGCGGAGACTGATCCCGCGCGCCGCATATCCGATGTCATTCTCTTCGTCGAGAACGTCGGCAATGAACAAGCCTTCCTGCGAACCGTGATCCAGAACGCAGCCGTAGCCGAAGCCGCCAAGACCACGGTTGACGTGTTGTGGAAGGACGCCGGTCGGGTAGCATCCGCGGTTCAGGTCCGCGCCCAGGCCATGCTCGACCAGCTGGAAACCGGCATTCAGTTGGAGAAAGTCGCGGCCCCACAGTCGTACTTTCCCCTCCAGGCTCGGGAGGAGTTCAACAGCGTAACCAACGCGATGAACCAGAAAAGCACGCTGATCAGCGAGGCCGACGGCGAGCGCACCAAGAAGCTGCTCGGCGTGGCCGGTCCGGCCTGGGAACCGCTGAGCGAGGCCATCCAGTCGCTCGACCAGGCGACCGACACCGCGGCCAGAGACAAGGCCATGAGCCAGATCGACGAGATCCTGGAAAAGAGCGCGACCGGCGAGGCGGGCGGCAAGATCAAGCTCGCCCAGCGCGACCGCGAGAAGGTCATCGCTGATACGCGGGCCGAGGTCTCCCGATTCCAGGCCTACCAGGCGGAGTACCGCAAGGACCCCGACCTGGTCCGCAAGCAGCTCCGAGCCGGGATGCTCAGGAGACTTTTTGACGATCAGGACGTCATCAAATGGTGGCTGCCGCCGGGCAACAAGCAGCTGATCATCTCCATCAACAAGGACCCCAAGGATATCCGGGACGCCGAACGGCGGAGACTGGCAGAGGAGGCGAACAAGCCCAAGTGATGTCAACTGACGGAACACTCGTCGTTCACGCGGTAGGCCTGACCAAGGTCTTCAAGGACTTCTGGCTGCGCAACCGGGTCGTGGCCGTGGATCGCCTCGATTTTGAGATCCACCAGCACGAGGTCTTCGGACTTTTGGGCCCAAACGGATCGGGCAAGACGACCACGATCAAGATGATGCTCGGGCTGCTCTACCCCACACGCGGGCGAATCAGCGTGCTGGGCAAGGCTCCGACCGAGGTCGCGATCAAGTCCCGGATCGGCTACCTGCCGGAGGAATCCTATCTGTATCGTTTCCTGGATGCCCGGGAGACGCTGGATTACTATGGCCGCCTTTTCCAGCTCCCGCGTCCTGACCGCCGACGGCGGGTCGAGCAGTTGCTGGAGATGGTCGGCCTCACCCGCGAGGCCCGCCGCCGAGTGGGTGAGTACTCGAAGGGAATGGCCCGCCGTATCGGGCTCGCCCAGGCTCTGATCAACGACCCCGATCTGCTGATCCTGGACGAACCCACCACCGGCCTGGATCCGATCGGAACGCGCGAGATCAAGGACCTGATCCTGTTCCTCAACCGCGAGAAGCGTAAGACCATCCTGCTGTGCAGCCACCTCCTGGCCGATGTGGAGGACGTCTGCCAGCGGGTCACCATCCTGTACGGCGGCCGCAAGCAGGCCGTGGGCAGTATCCACGAGTTACTCAGCCAGGAGAATCAGACCCAGATCACGACCGAGCGGTTGAGTGCCGACGCGATCGAGCGCGTCCGCCGGATCATCGAAGAAGAAGACGGCAAATCCCTGCTGAGCATCACGACCCCGACGACCAGGCTGGAGACGTTCTTCCTCCAGACGGTCCGGGCGGCACAGGTGGCCCAGACCAAGACCTCGGGGGCGACCTCCGGCGGTCGCATTGCCGGCTTCCTGGGCGGCGCCGAGAAGGCCGAAGGCGAGGCGGTGGTCAGCTCGCTCATCGCCGCCGCATCGAAGTCGGACCCCGGCCAGGAGATCCCGACCCGAGAGCCGCCTTCGCAGGCGCCGTCCTCGGAAGTGATCGATCAGCTGGTCTCTGCCACCCGGGAGCGCCCGGCCGAGACCGCGCAGGAGAAGACCGAGACACCGCCCGTCACCCAGCCCGACCGGACGGTCATCGATGATCTGCTCAAACGGGCTGACCGGCCCCGGGAGTGACCTGCCATGTCGCGGATCTGGGCCGTCGCTCGCCACACCATCGCCGAGAGCATCCGGACGAAGACCGCGCTGGTCTTCATGGCCATGATGGTCGCTCTGCTGGTCATTCTCCCCTTCAAGTTCAACGGGGACGGCGTCACTCTGCAGAGCCGCATCCAGGGCGTCCTGGATCTGGCGATCACCGGCACGTCCGCGCTGCTGAGCATCATGACCGTCTTTCTGGCCTGCTCCTGCCTGGCCAATGAGATCCGACTGCATCAGATCTACATGATCGTGACCAAGCCGATTCCCCGATGGCAGTTCTTCCTGGGCAAGTGGCTGGGTATTTCCTTGCTGAACTTCACGCTGCTTATCCTCGCGGGAATCACGGTCTGGAGTTTCACCTGGCTCTACCTCCGTAACCTGCCCACCTTTGAGGAAGACCGAATGGCGGTCAAGTACAACGTGCTGACCGTCCGCTACGGAGCCAAAATGGAGGAGCCAGACTTCGCGAATCAGGTCGAGGAGCGGTTCCGCAAGCTGCGTGAAGAGGGCCGACTGGACAACGTCAATCAGAGCGGCCAGGCGGAGTTGCGCAGCCAGATTGACGCCGACCTTCGCAAGAGTTGGCGCAGTCTGGGGCCGGGCGAGTACAAGGATTTCACTTTCAGCAACATGCTGGTGGATCGCAGTGACGAAGAAGGCGTGCTCTACATGCGCTTCAAGCCGATGAGCCCCAGCGGCGCGGACGGGGCCGAGTTCCAGGCGGCCTGGCAGGCGGGCGACCACAACGACAAGGATACCCTGGGACCGGTCCAAACCGGCAGCTTCCGGGCCGAACGGTTTCACGAGGTCCCCATCCCGGCCTGGACGGTCAACAACGAGAACGTGCTGCATTTGCGGATCCAGAACACCAGTCAGCGGGAGACTATCCTGTTCGAGGGTGCCGACAGCTTCGAGGTCCTTTTCGATATTGGCACGTTTCACTGGAATATCACCCGAGCCTTCTCGATTGTCTGGTGCCGGCTGGCCTTCCTGGCGGTCCTGGGACTGCTGTGTTCGACCTTCCTGTCGTTCCCGGTGGCGTGCATGGGAGTCTTCATCGTCCTGTTCATCGCATCGAGCACCACCTTCCTGGGCGAGGCCATCGAGTGGTTCTCGCCCAAGCCACTCGAACAAGGAGCTTTGGCGATGCTGAAGACAGCCTTCATGTACACCGTGCAGGGGATTCTCTGGCTCATCCCTGATTTCGGCCGGTATGACCCGGCAAGCACGGTGGTCGCCGGCCGCGTCGTCCCGCTGAAGTGGGTCATCGAATCGGTGGTCGTCCTGGTGGCGATCAAGGGATTCCTGATGGGGTTGCTGGGGACCGTGATACTCACCCGGCGCGAGCTGGCTCAGGTGACGGTGTAGCCATGGCAGACCAGGCGGTGGTAACCGAGCAGATGCTGGAGAAGCGGATTGTCGCCCAACGGTCGGCTACGCTGGTGCAGGCCCTGGCTCTGATTGGAGCCGGTGCGTTCATCGCTCTAGGCGCCTGGCTGCAGGCCCCGATCAACCGGGCCCGCGTGGACCTGCAGTTGGTCACGCAATCCAACGTCTACAAGGAGCTGCCCCCGGTCTACGGAGCGGCCAGTGCCGCCGGCGGCGTGGTGCGCGGCATCGCGATCCTGAATCTCTGGATCACCTCGGAGAAACTGAAGGAGGAAGGCAAGTACTACGCGGCCCATCAGTATGCCAACTGGATCTGCACGCTTCAGCCGCGCTTCCCGGCGGTCTGGAGCTTCCAGTCGTGGAATATGGCGTACAACATTTCGGTGGCTACGCACACGCCTCGCGAACGCTGGCAGTGGGTCTACAACGGCATTCGGCTGCTGCGGGACGAGGGTATCCCCAACAACCCGAAGACGGCAAGCCTCTATCATCAACTCGGCTGGACCTGGTTCCACAAGGTTGGCCAGAACACAGACGACAAGCACTGGTACTACAAGCGCAATTGGGCCGCCATGATGGAGATCCTGCTCGGACCACCCCCGGCCGGGCTGAGCAGCGCGGCGACGATCGACTGGTTTCGCCCGGTCGCCGAGGCGCCGACCACGACGACCGATCTGCTCGCAAAGCACCCGCAGCTGGCCAGCGTAATCGCCGTCCTGTCCGAGGCGGGCGTGGATCTTGCAGCCGAGACCGACAGCCAGCGGCTCTTCCATCCGCTGGAGGAGACCTTCTTCCGCCCTTACACCGCCTGGCGCCTCGACCAACAGTTGCACGGCCTCCGTTCGCCCGAGGCCGTCAGGGAAGCAAGGGCCAAGCTGGACTCGAAACAGGAGAAGCTCTGGGGTGTTTTTGACTCCAACCCGGATGGCTTCGACACGATGCTCGCCCATCTGCGAGCCAGGGTGCTCCGCGAACAATACAAGATGGACCCGAAGTACATGCTCGCCCTGACGGGCCAGCTGAACACCGACCAGCCGATCCCGATCGATTGGCGGACGCCCTGGGCCCAGTCGCTCTACTGGACCAAGTGGGGCACGGAGCAGGCCGCCCAGTACAAGGCCACCAAGGAATTCGACATCCTCAACACCGACCGGATTCAACTGTTCTCCCTGGCTACGCTTGCGCGACAAGGGCGATACACCTTCAGACTCCGGCTCGACGAGTGGGACAAGTCGTTCCTCTGGACGTCACCCGACATCCGCTTCGTCGAGGCCATGCACCGCAAGTACCAGGAGTTAGGCAAGAAGCACGCCGAAGAGGGCGAGGAAATCGGCGAGACGGCCGGTGAGACCCTGAGGTCCGGGCATGTGAATAACCTGCACGCCGCGGTCGTCAATTTGTGGCTGGCCGGCAAGAAGGACGAGGCCGGCCGATACCTCGACTACCTCGCGAAGAACTACAAGGACCCTGGAACCACGAACACCAAGGCCATGTACCTGAAAGGTCTGGACGATTTTGCCTTCGGCGAGCTTCGCGAAATGGTGGGCAGTTTCACTGACGCCATCTACGCGATCAGCGGCCTGCTGACCTCGGCCTACGTCAGCCTGGGCAACGGTAACGGCGAAGAATATGCCGCCAATGTCCAGAACGCAGCGTTACTGTTCAAGACCTATCAGGAGGAATACAAGGACAGCGACGAAGGCCGCATGATCCTGCTGAAATTCCCCGACTTACGGGCTACCGCCCTGGCCAACTTCGTCACCGACGTTGGGTATCCGCTGCTCTACCGCTCCTTGGCCTGGAGCGGAGAGCAGAACGAGATCAAGCAGCGGTGCTACGACCTCATCTACTCGGACCTCGCCAACCAGTGCAGGATCCTGAATCTGGACGTGAACCGAGCCTTCCCCGAGCCGGAGGGCATGGCCCAGTGGCGCAAGGAGAATCCGACGCCCGAGAATCCCGAGGACGTCCAGAAGGGCATCATGAAACAGGAGAACGAAGCGAAAAGTCCTTAGTCCGTCGCCCAGTCCGGCGGCGGCGCGACGAGCGTGGTTAGAACATCATCCCATGCTGGAACGCGGGATCCGCCGCGATTCCCTCGGGAAGCACCAATGCCGGGGCGTTGCGGGCCCGGCTCTCGAAACCCAGCTCCCAGAACAGCGAACGGTAGCTACCCCGCCCCGCGGTCGCAACCAGGTAGTCAGCATCCAGATCCACTGCGGCGCGCAGCGCGGCGATGAGCAGGGCGCGCACCAGAGGTATCTCCCCGTCTCCAGCATCCGTCGCCATCTCCTCCGCACCGCCCGGCGGAGCTTTAGATGACAACAGCGGAGAACACCGGGGGGCGGCCAGTTCCTCAACGAACGCGATACGCCGCTCATCCAGTCGCTCACAGAACACAACCGCCCCTCCCAGGGCACGGCCATCGAACCGGCGAAGGACCAGCACGCGGGTATCTTTCCACTCCGGATGGCGAGCGTATCGCCAATCCAGATAATCGGCGGACCAGTCAATCGAGCACGTTGCACCATAGGAAAGCCGCATCGACGCGAGGTACTCCAACTCCTGAATCGCAGGCGCTTCCAGAACCTCGAGTCGGCAGCCGGCCGGTAGCGGCAGCCGCGGTCGGATCCCCAGCAGTCGGCAACATCCGCCCGCCGCACGGCCGAGTATCGCCCCTGCCTTGGCTCGTAGCAGCCGACGGACAACCCGGCTTGCGCCCCCCAGGCAGGACCGTATCTCCTGTTCGGGCGTTGCCGGGGCACGCCACAGTTCGCGGGTCCATTCGACCGGCCGACATCCGTAGCGACCAAGCACCGCCCCGGTCTTGTCATTGGCTGTGGTCGCCAATGGCACCTGACCCTCGGCGGCGGCCATGAACGCCTGGGCCAACCTGAGCCCAGCGAAAAGACCACCACGAGCGGTCGCTTCAGGACTCACCACGTAGTCGGCGACGACCTGGCCGATGCGCCGCCCTGCTCCGACCCGCAAAGGCAAATACACCACCCCGATATGTCCAACCACGGCCTCGCCGTCCACCAGGACCCAACCGGCGGGTCGCTGCCCACGGAAGGGATTGTCCAGACACTGCCAGCGCCAGCGGCGAAGCCAGCGCTGCAGATCGGAAAGCGTGCCGGGAATCGCGGCGCGCAGCCTGGCATGAACGGCCGGCCCGTCTTCGAGCCGGACCTCTCGGAGATCAAGTGGCGGCGCGGCTGGATGCGTAGCCGGAGCGACGCCCGAGGCGACATCGGCATTTGATTCCGGGGAGCAGGTTTCAGCAGCCAAAGCGCTCATGGCATCACCGGATGAATCGCTGCCAGAGGACGAAGAGTATCCGACCGACCGATGGGCCGACGATGAGCCGCGGCAGACGCATCAGGTTCTGCTTCTGACAGTAAACGGCGTTCTGCTCAAGCGTCAGTGCACAGTGATAGCCCATATCGAGGAGGAGCTGCTCGGTGACGGGTGACATGCTCGCTTCACGGCCATACGGATACGAGAAGTGCGGACTGTGAGGACCCACTCGCTGCATGAGCAGCTCGCGAGCGCCGACGACTTCGTGCAGAACAAGATCCGGGTCCTGAGGGGCAAGGGCTATGTGGCTCAGCCCATGACTTCCGACATCGACTCCGGCGACAATGAGATCCTTGACCTGCGCCCAGGTCATCGGACTGAAGTCGGCGTATCGGGCTCGGAGGGTCTGAAGCTCGTCGAGCGAGTACTGGTCGTAAAGTTCCTGGAGCCTGCGCACCCGCATGGGTTCGGGCAGATACCGGCAGGTTTCGCGAATCCTGAAGACCGCGTCCTGACGCTGCTGAGGTGTGTGCAGGTCGAAACGGATCATCAGGTTGTCCCAGCGAAAACCAATCTGACGCTGGCTGCCCCGGTGAATCAACAGATAGAGGTCGTCAGTCCACTGCCGCCCACCCGTCTCAATGAGCATGGCGGGCACGAAAGCCGACCAGGGTATTCGCATCGCGGCCATCTCGCCGGCCACAACGCTGTGATTGGTGACGTAGCCGTCGTCAAAGGTGATGATCACGCTTCTGGGCGGTGGCGAACGCCGTTCGCGAATGGCGGCCACCAACTCGGCCAGACTGATCACGTTGAACGAGCGACGGAGGAGCTTGAGCAACCGGCGGAAGTGGTGGAGTTCCATCGCCTCCGATTCCACCTCGGGGTCACGGCTGTGCGCAATGACGCCGTGCAGGCAGAGAATCGCGGCACGATGGGTAATATCCGGCAGGGAGTTGTGTGCTCGCGTGAGTTCCATGGCCCGACCCAGCCCCTGGCGAATGAAGCGGCCCTGCCGCGGGGGTAGGGCCGCGGCTCGACTCTCGGCTCGCCAGGACAAAGCAGAGAAGACTCGGTGTCGAAGTCGCATAAGGTCTTGTGAAGACGTACGTTATACCTCGCTGGTCCAAGGCCGGCCGTCGCTGGCCGGCGATGACACACCCAAACGGCACAGACCGACCCAGGCTCCATGCTTGTTATCGGATGATGCGGATCGAAGGTCGCGATCACGGAGGATGGAATCGACTCGTACGGAACGGTCACCCAGTTATCAGACGTCGAGGCTCTCTAGAGCAAGCCGGGCGGCGTCCAAGGCAGCGGCAGCCTCCCAGCCGTCCATCAGACCGTGGTCGTAGGATAGGCACAAGGTCATCTCCGCCCGGACGGCGAGTTGACCGTCGCGAACCGTGGCTGTCTGATGAACCGCTCCAGCGGTCAGGATCGCCGACTGATAGGCGTTCTGCAGCCCGACGTGGAACCTGACCGGCTGATCGGCAAGGACGGACACGGTCATGCATGCTCCAAGCTGGTCGGCGGGCTTGAGCTGGCCGCGGAAGACGGCCATGCTCAGAGCAACACACTGGCGAGCGAGGTCTTCAAGGGACTGGCTGTCCACCGACCGAATGACGGGCGTGAACAGGCGGCCGTCGGGACTCCGGGCCGTAAAAGCGATTGCCGGAGTATGGTAGCTGAACACCTTTCGCCCGAGCCGAAACGACGCCAGTGGGGGGACGGCGCGAACCGCGGCGGCGGCCGCATGGAGCAGGAGCGGAACAGGCCCGGTGACAAGCCCTGCCTCGCGCCCGGCGCCCAGCCAGCGTCCGGCCGCGGTCATATCCACGTCCATGTTGACGAAGGCGCTTACCAGCCGGGACTGGGTGACGGTCAGATGGCGGGCCACGGACCACTGGTGATCCGACAGGTCGGGGCCATGATCGACGAGCGGCGCCAAGAGCGGTGGGAGTTCTCCCCTGTCCGGCCGAGTGGACTCAACCCCGGGGGCTGGGTGTTCGGCCAGGTAACGCTCGACATCCTCGCGACGGATCCTGCCCGGGGCGCCAACCTGGGCCAAGTCCACACCGTGCCGGCGAGCCAGTTCAATCGCTCCGGCTGTGGCATCAACGGGGGTTTCCAGGCCCCGAGAACCAGCGGTCAATACCTCCGGGACCCGAGGGTGGGTGGTGAGATGCTGCTCGATTGCCTCCAAGGAGGGGCCAAGGAAACCAATCGTCTGGCCAATGGCGACCACCTCGCCGACCTCCACCATGGGCCGGAAGACGCCGCTGGCCGGTGACGGCATATCCCCTACCGATTTACTGGTCTCGACCTCGCAAAGGGGCTGCCCTTCGACCGCCTGTCCCCCGTCGGGCACATGCCAGCCCAGCAGTATCACCTCCTCGTCATTAACGTTGACCTGCGGCATGGTGACCGCGACGACGCCGGGAACCGAGTCAGCTGCGCTCACTTGACCCCCTTGGCTGCCAGCCGCTCGAGGATCATGGCCACACTGCCCAAGGTCACGATCTCGTCGTTGTCGAAGGTGATCTTGAAGGTCTTCTCCAACTCGAGGATCAATGACAGGTGGGTCACCGACGTCCACGCGGGCAACTGGGCGGCAGTGGTCAGCTCGGTAATCGACGAGACTGCGGCAGCATCCAGCTTCATCGCGCGGGCCATGCACTGGCGGACAATGTCGAGATGAAGAGTCATGGGCAGTTCTCAGCGTTCAGCCATCAGTCATACTGGCGAACACGCGTCCACCCCGGTGGCCGTCAGTCACTGGAAGACAATTGGCCTTGGACCGCTTCTCAATCCAGCCACTGCTTGCGGTCCTTGATCTTCATCGGCACGTACTCTCCGGTCAAGTAAGTCAGCCGCTTGTTGAGCAGGGCTTCGACCTCCATCTTGAAGCCGTTCTGCATCATCTTGCGGATCTCCCTTTCCCAGTCGCGCTTGCCCTTGAACCAAGGATAGGAGAGGATCTGCTTGGCCCGCTTGACGTCCTGGTCGTTGAGGCCGATCTTGACGTCGTCGCTGAGACCGCATCGTTCATAGTCAAAACTGGAGACGCCGATGAAGACCGCCTGGGGCACGGCCATGCGTTGGCTCTCGTAAGCCAGGTTGATCGAGCCCTGCTTGATGACCGAGTAGATGTAGTAACCCCAGGGATCGTTATCCAGCAGGCAATACAATGGCAGCTTGAGTTCATCGTGCATCCGACGAAGAAGTCGACGCATGCCCCGCGCGGGCTGGCCGCCGCCATGGGTCACGATGCAGTGGTGCTTCTCGTGGTAGCGATCCTCGTAGAAACGGCGCCAGACGGTGTCCTTTTCGACATGGAGGATGTACTTGGCGGTACACTTTCTGAATTGAATCATGTCCGGCTCGACGATGCTTGGCACCGGGTAGCCGGCCGAGCCCATCTTCATGCAATCGAGCGTGTTGCCGTCATCGACCAGCGTAATCGGCCCGACCAGGTTGCCGCGGTTGCTGGCATAGACGTGCAGTTCCTCGCGCAGCGTGTCAATGCAGACCTCGAGATCCTCGATAATCGGATCAGACTCTTCCTGGTCGTTGAAGGTCTTCTCCTTGGTTCCCGCGACGTCGTGCTTGGCAAGGTAGTAGAGTGAACGAATCGAGGCGGTCTTGTTCTCCTCAATCAAGGTCTTGCACTGGGCGGCGATAAGCAGAGTCTGCATGAACTTCTTGGCCATGCTCTTGTCGAAGAAGTGACGCGACTGCGTGGCCCCGCCCATCTCGATAATCGCCCGCTTGGGATCGAATCGGACGTTGGAGAGAGCCCGGATGGGGATGTCGAAGTTCGGGTCCTTCTTCCTGGCTGCGGCGGCGATGACCATCTCGGCAAGGCTCTCGATCTTCTTGGTCGTAATCCCAGCCTCGGAACGAGTACGAGCGGTGCGCCGATCCGTGCCGGTTTTCCCGGGCGTCGTCCGTTTCTTCGCCAATGGGCTCCTCCTTGAGCGTTAGAGCTCCTGTCACACCCTGGGTACGTTATTGTCCGCCGTCCGTCCGGAGGGCCTCCTCGTGCCCGCTTTGGACCGCGCGTTGTGCGCTCACCGGCCACCCGAATGGTGCGGCCATCGGGCGAATCGCGATCCCGACGATCACGCTCCCGGCGGGTATTATACCCACCTCATCACCAGGGTGAATGAGCCCGGAATGCCCGAGGCAGGCTCGCTCAGGAAGCACTCCTCTCCACGGCCATCAGCCCCTCCCCAGGCATGCGGACAAGGAGCGGTATCGGAGCATGTCCCGGGGGTAGTCGCGAATCCACGGTCGGGCAGAGGGCGTTCACGGGTCCGCATTCGCTCCCGCTCCTGGCGGAACAGCACCCCCCAGATGTCGAGAAAGAATGATGCACCTTGACTCAATCCGGTCTGGCTTTATAATGCGGGAAGAGTAGGCTGGCTGTTTGAGGCTGACAGCCTAAGGCGGAGATAGTGACGGCAGCGTCCTGGAGGCATTGCCGGTCCCTTGGCAGGCCGGCAAGCGAGGGGGCAGCGGCCGGCGGTCTTTCGTGCTGTTCCTGTGCGGCGTCTCGTGCTGGCCGCGTGGGGTGTTTTCTGCCAGATGGGCGGCGGCCATGCTCGGCCACCGTCCGTGACCGGGCATGTCGAACGCGACGCCCGGGCACGGGCAGGTCTGCGCGGACGACTCGCGGCCACGGCGCCGTCCGGCAGAACTGGCCCGCCAGAGGATGGGCAACCTGCACCTCGACGACTCCCCGCGTGGAGGAGATTCGATGAATGGGGCGGCAAGAACAGCCGTGTTCTGCGGTCTGATGGCTCCGCTGGCTTGTGCGGCAACTGCCTGGGCCGCACCGCTGCTAACCCCCGGCGATTTCGTCATCGCGATCGACCTTGATCCGGACGGCACGACCAGCAGGTATCCGGCCAAGGAAGCGCCGGCGATGGCGTGCGACGCCCTCCTGAACACAAAGTATCTGAACTACTCTATGGAGAACTCGGGGCTCATCATCACACCGGCATCGGGGCCGTCAGTTGTCCAGAGCATCCGATTCTCGACCGCAAACGATCATGAGGAACGCGATCCCGCCTCCTACGAGCTTTATGGGACGAATGCCGCGATCGCCAGCACCGACAACAGCGACGGTGAACAGGAAAGCTGGACATTGATCGCGTCGGGAACGCTGGTACTTCCCAGTGCAAGACAGGCGGTCGACCGGGCGATGGACTTCGCCAATACCGCCAGCTATACCTCGTACAAGGTCATCTTTCCCACACTCAAGCGCGTCACCACGCCCAACTCCATGCAGATTGCCGAGATCGAGTTGTTTACCGGCGCCGGAGGAACGGGCACCCCTGTGCTCGGGACCGGCGGAACAGTCCTGGCCATCGACCGAGACCTCGTGCCACAGAGTTCATACCCGGCGGGCGAGGCTCCGGCATTCGCCATCGACAATCGCCCCAACAAGTACCTGAATTACGGCAAGGCTAACACCGGCCTGATCGTGGCCCCCTGGGTCGGTCCGACCGTGGTCACCTCTCTGCAGATCATGACCGCCAACGATGACGCCAACCGAGACCCCTCGACTTACGCTCTGTACGGCACCAACGAGGCGGTCCTGAGCACGGACAACAGCCGGGGCAACAAGGAGAACTGGACGCTGATCGCCTCGGGTGATCTGGCCCTGCCGGCCGATCGCAACGTCCTGGCGCCGGCAGTGACGTTCGAGAACGCCATGCCCTATCTCGCCTATCGCCTGGTGTTCCCCACGCTGCGCGACGCGGTGACCGCCGATTCCATGCAGATCGGCGAAGTCCGGTTCTGCGGAACAATGATCGAGGCACCGCCCATCCCTCTCCTGGCCCCCGGCGATCCGATCCTCGCAGTCGACTCCGACCCAGACACCTCGATGAGCAATTATCCGGAGGTCGAGACGCCCGCGATGGCCTGTGACGGAGACCTCGCCACCAAGTACCTGAACTTCGCCAAGGAGAATTCCGGCCTGATCGCCGCGTCGACGCCCGGCGCTTCCATCGTCCGAAGCCTGCGGCTGATCACCGGCAATGATGCCCCGGAACGGGACCCCGTGATTGTCGAGGTCTACGGCACGAACGCGCCGATTGCCAGTGCCGACAACAGCTGGGGGACTGCCGAACCGTGGACGCTGATCGCGTCCAGCGGACTGGAACCGCCCATCGACCGGACAACCGTCTATCCGGTGTTCAACTTCGCGAACGAAACCAGCTATAACTTCTATAAAATTCTATTTTCATCGATCAAGGACACCGCGACCGCCAACGCGATGCAGGTCACCGAAATCGGACTCTATACCGAAGCAGACGCGGCGGGCACCAACGTGCTGCTCGGCAGTCCCGCGGTGCTGGCGGTGGACGCCGATGTCCTGCCGGTGAGCTCCTACCCCGCGGCCGAGACACCAAGCTGCGCCATCGACCGCTCGCTGGCCAAATACCTGAACTTCGGCATGGAGAACTCGGGCTTCATTGTCACGCCTGCGGCCGGCCGGACGATCGTCAACGTGATTCGGATGACCAGCGCCAACGACTGGAACGTCCGCGACCCCATCTTGTGGACACTGTACGGTACCCTGGACGCGGTGGCCAGCACCGACAACAGCCAAGGCGACGCAGAACAATGGACGCTGATTGCATCCGGTGCCAGCGGTCTGCCGACCGACCGCAACCGCCTGGGAGCACCCGTCTCCTTCGGGAATACCGCGGCATACGACTCCTACAAGCTGGTGTTCAGCCGATTGCGCGACCCGGGGACGGCCAACGCCGTGCAGGTGGCCGAGATCCAGTTCTACGGCGCCATCCTGGGCTGCCCAGCACCTTTCGCCGATGCCGACGGGGACGGCGATGTGGATCAGGTGGACTTCGGCGAATACCAGGCCTGCTTCACCGGCCGGGGCGGCGCCAACTCGACCTACGAATGCCGGTGCTTCGACCGGGACAACGACGGCGACATCGATCTCGTGGACTTCGCTGAGTTCCAGAAGTGCGCGACCGGACCGGCGGTCACCTGGACCCAGGATCTCCTGCCGGACTGCGCCCCGTGATGATCGGGCCGGCCGACAGCGGCTCGGCGGGCAGACGAAAGATCACCGGCGGTGTGTGCCTCCCGTGGCTTGTCATCATGGTCTTCGATCACCGAATCGGGGTACCCGCACCCGGCTTCAGCCGGCTCGCTGGAACAACTCGCCGGCCGTCTCGACGTCGCGGTTGACGACCACGGTGTGCTCGCCGAGGTCTTCGCCGTCGTCGTCATCTCGGATCGGCCGGCCGTGCTCATCCAGCCGCTCGTCCGCCCGGCAGGTCACCTTCTGAGCGATGGCCACGAGATTGCCGGTCAGTTCCTCGCGATTGATCCGCTTGATGACCGCGCAGGCATCGACTACTTCCTTGATGTAGCGCTCGAAGACGCTTCGCCGTTCGCCCTCGTACTTCTGCTTGCGCCGGCGGTTGAGGTAGCTCGAGAGTTTCCGCCCGCACTCCTGCAGGCCGAGCCTGATCTCCTGGCGAATCTCGTCGTAGTCGGCAATGGCCTCCTTGGACTCGGAAGTGAACGGCACCCAGACGCTGGCCATGTGGACCATGACCACCAGGGGAGCCTGGGGCAGAGCCCCGCTGCTCTGCGACAGGCCGTAGCGCCGCCAGTCAAGGTCGAGCACGGCCTTGTAGATGCAGCACGCCGACTGCTGATAGAGCAACGGCACGCGATTGGCGAACCGGATCACTCGGGTGGTGGGAACGTTGCGCGAATCGTTGCCGTTGACGACCTTGCCTCGGCTGACCTTGACTTCTTCGACCGGGGCCGCCTCCGCTTGTTTGGGATCGGCCCCCAACTCGCCGCCGTAGGCCAGACCGACTTCCATCTGGAACGGGTTGCCCCGATAGACGGCCGGCGGACGGGTCGAGGCGGTGAAGAACTCGGCTCTCACGCCCTTGAGCAGGCCGGCCAGGATCTGCTCCGCCCCGATCGGCGAGAGGCAGTTGGTCGGGGGGCCCATGAACCTGGTCTTCTGAACGGCTTCGTACAGCTTCTCCGCCTCCTGGCGGGCAATCCGCTTGGGGTGTGCCCGGGGATTGAGCTTGGCGGCATGACAGATCTGTTCGGCGGTCTGAGACCCGACTCGACAGAACTCGCTCTGCAGGAAACCGCTCAGCCAGTGCGAACCCGTCTCGTGAAGCATCTTGATGAGCATGCCCAGCTCCACCCCCAACGGATGTGGCTTGATCTCGGTGGGCTGAGTGGGAACGGTGAGCGTTCCCCGGTCGAAGAGCTGGCGCTCGCCAACCGGGGGCGTGTAGATGAACTTCGCGTGGGGGTTGGCAATCGCGGTCTGTTCCATGTACTCTTCGACCGACTGGCGGCCCTTGTTGTAGGAACCGACCAGCTCGATCTCGACCTGGGTGCCGTGGTCCCATTCGACCTGCCGGTTCTCGTCCTTGACGATGTTGGGCTCGTTCTTCTTGGTGTCAATCTGAATTTCGTAGTAATGAGCCTCCTTCTTCGGTGAGGTCCGCGAGGTCACCTTGATGCTCTTGCCGGTGGTCAGCAGGCCGTACATGCCCGCCGCGGAAATACCGATGCCCTGCTGGCCGCGCGACATCTTGAGGCGGTGGAACTTCGACCCGTACAACAGCTTGCCAAACACGTTGGGGATCTGCTGTTTGACGATGCCCGGGCCGTTATCCTTGACGACGACCCGGTAGCGTTCCTCCGCGGTCTGAACGAGGGCCACCTCGATCTCGGGCAGAAAACCGGCCTCCTCGCAGGCGTCCAGGGCGTTGTCCACCGCCTCCTTGACGCACATCAGCAGGGCCTTCCGCTTGTTGTCGAAGCCGAGCAGGTGCCGGTTCTTGGCGAAGAACTCGGAGACGCTGATGTTCCGCTGTTGCTTGGCCATACTCTCGGCCGTCGCCCGGGCAGCGCCCGCCTTGCCGGACCGGGCCAATACCGACTCGACGGTCAGGGTCTCAGGTGAGGTGGATGCAGGCGAAGTGGACCCGGTCGCGGCAACGGCATTGGAAGCTGTCGCCGACTTGCCCGAGGTCGGGCCACTCCTCGCCGGCGCCGCAGCCGGCTTGCCGGCGGGCCTGACCGGCATCTTCTTCTCGGGCTTCTTTGCGGATGCCGTGGACCTGGAGCCGGCCGATTTCCCGGCCCTCTCCCCCCCTGTAGCGAATGAAAACGACAACTGTTTACCTTCGGTGGATGCCATCTCTGTCATAGTGTAAACCCGCCATCCATGGTCACCGGGCCCAGCCTTCCTGGCACGCCGTCAAGACACTATGATACGCCCGGCCGGGCAGTGTGCAAAGGCCAGGCACGAGCGCCACGGACGAACAGGGAGCACCCGGTCTCCCCCGGAATGTCGCGAACACATCCGGTTCTATATCGTCCGTAGGGTGCTCTCCGCTTGACCCTCTTCCTGCCCGCGGAAAGGCGCCCCTCGATGCGACCTGTGGCTCCCTCTCTCGTGCTGTTCTGCGGTTCGTTACTGCTCCTGCCCTCTTCAGCCACCTTGCTGGCCCAAGACCCCGCCACCATCCCGACGATTTCCTGGAAAGACGCGGGCAATTACGTGGACCAAGAGGTCGACGTCATCGGCCGGGTCGTTCGAGCGACGCGCGGTCGTTCCGGGCAGTACTACCTGAACTTCGTGGAAAACTGGAAGGGCACGCTGTCCATCTACATTCCCAGAAACGCGGCCGCCCGATTCGACCCCAACCCGGAGGACCTCTTCAAGGGCAAGACCATCAAGGTGCGCGGGCTCATCTACCTGTTCAAGGAGAGCAACACCGAGGATCTGAATCTCAGGGTCGAGGACCCCAAGGCCATCGTGGTCGTCCCCGACGACACTCCCTCGGCCAGTGAACCGGCGGTAGCGGCTCGTCCCTCCAATGGATCCTCCAGCGCGAACACCCCCGCCTCCGCTGGCAGCAGCCAAGCGATTCGGGCTGAGGAGTACCTGCCGACGATCGGCGTGGCCCATGCGGGCGACTTCCTGGAACAGGAGGTTTTCGTCGTGGGCAGGATCGGGGGCGGCAGACAGGTCGCGGCCGGCCATCTCAACCTGCACCTTCATGACGAGCAAGGCCACACCCTGAAGGTGTTCATCCGCAGGCAGTATCTGCCCAACTTCCCCGCGTCCCCCACCCAGCTGTACACGGGCAAGATGGTGAGGATCCGCGGACGGCTGTATCTGTTTGAGAACAAACCGGACCTTCCGATCACCCATCCCGGCCAGGTAAGGGTCTTGCCTGACGATGCCAAGCCGCCCACCGAACCGCAATGGCCCATTCGTATCAAGCCCACAATCAGCACCGTGCCCGGCACGGAGATCACCGTCGGCTCCTACAACCTGCTGAACCTGTTCGACGACGTGGACGACCCCTACTACGCGGATGACATCCTTGACGCCAAGCCCCGTCATGAGCTGGAAGCCCTGGCCACATCGATCCGCAAACTCAACGCCGATGTACTTGCGGTGGCTGAGGTCGAGAACCGCGGCATCCTGGAGACCTTCGCACGGAGGTTCCTGCCGGACATGGGCTACGAACCGGTATTGATCGAGGGCAACGACGACCGGGGTATCGACGTCGGCGTCCTGTCGCGGCTTCCCGTCGGCCGAGTCATCAGCCACCGCCATCTGCGATTCAAGGAAGCCGACGGCAAGGCCTCCCGATTTCGACGCGATCTGCTGCAAGTGCGGATCGAGCCACCGGGCGGCACACCGTTCGACGTGTTCGTCGTCCACCTCAAGAGCAAGGGCGGTGTGGAGGAGGGTGGAATCGAGACCCGGACGGCCGAGGCCCGCGAGATCCGACGGATCCTCGATGACCTGCTCAAACGCGACCCGCAGGCCCTCTTCGTGCTCTGCGGCGACTTCAACGATACCCTCGGTAGCGAGCCACTCATGAGTATCCTCGGCAAGGGCACCACCCAGTTGGCGAACTTCGTCAACGATCTGCCGCCAGACAACCGTGTGACCTTCAACCAGATGCCCCACCTGTCGATGATCGACTTTATCCTGGCTTCGCCGGGCATGGCCGGCCAGTACGTCGCCAAATCGTACGGCATATTGCCGGGGAGCCCTGAGACTAGCGGATCGGACCACAACCCGGTGTTCGCCCGCTTCAGGGTCGGACACCCCAGGTGACGGCCGCGAAAGTGCGCAGTGAAGTGACGATGAAAGCGAACCGGCCTCTGAGACTCGCCTGCATCGGGTGCGGCGCCCGCGCCCAGACGTACACGCAACTGGCCGCGGGCCATCCCAACCGGTTTCAGATCGTCGCTGCCGCGGATCCGGTGCCGGAACGCGTTGAGAAGATCCGGCGCACGTCGGCCAACCCGGCATTCCGCGGCTTCCCCAGCGCCGAGGCAATCCTGGCCGCCGGCAAACTCGCCGACGTCATGATCGTCGCCACGCAAGACAACTCCCATTTTGAATACTGCCAAGGCGCCCTGCAGCTCGGCTACGACGTGCTCCTCGAGAAGCCCATTGCCACCCGAGCGGCCCAGGTTCTCGCCATCGAACGGCTGGCCAGCCAGGTTCGCAAGCGCGTGATGGTCTGTTTCGTCCTGCGCTTTGCCGCGTTCTATCGCAAAGTGAGGGACATCATCGGCTCGGGCGCACTGGGCGAGCTGGTCTCCATCCAGGCCAACGAAGGCGTCAATCCGTGGCACCAGGCACACTCTTTCGTGCGCGGGCACTGGTCGGTCGTGGACAAGAGCTCGCCGATGATTCTCTCCAAGTGCTGCCACGATACCGATATGGTTCACTGGCTGGCGGGACGGCGTTGCACCCGGGTTGCGAGCTTCGGCAGTCTGGAGTTCTTCCGTCGGGAACGCGCGCCCGCCGGGGCACCCGCCCGATGCACCGACGATTGCCCGGCAGGCGACTCCTGCCCCTACAACGCCCTCCGCTATACCAGCGACCTGCGCTTCCCCTGGCTGCCGATGGTGTATGACCGGGCACAGGAAGCGAGTGTCGAGGAGATCACCGCCTGGCTGCGGACCAGTCCGTGGGGCCGCTGCGCGTATCGCTGCGACAACGACGCGGTGGACCGGCAGGTCCTGGCGATGGAGTTCGGCGGCGGCGTCACCGGCACGTTCACGATGACGGCGTTCGCCACCGGGCGGCATGTCGAGATCTGCGGCACACGCGGCGTACTGAAGGGTGGTGAGAGCTATCGGCAGCATTTTGGAACCCACCTCGTCCTGCTGCCGCATGAAGGCGAACCGGTGCGGTACACCGTGCAGGCCGAGGACGGTGGTTATGAGTTGCACGGCGGCGGCGACGCGGGGCTGGTCAATGCCCTTTACGACGAGATGACCAAGCCGCGCGACGCACCGCTGGAGGCCGGGCTCGATTCGACCGTCCACAGCCACATGATCGCCTTCGCGGCGGAGGAATCGCGGCTCGCAGGGCGAGTTGTGAATCTGGAGGAGTTCGAACGGACCCACGGCAAGGATGCATGACGTCTCTCTGCCGAAGCCGAACCGGCACCATGAGCAGCGAGCGACTCACCTCGAAACAGCTCGTCCAGCGCGTCCTGCAGGGCCTCGAAACCCCGCGCGTGCCAACCGGGCCGCTGGCGGTGCATTTCTGCGCCGCCCAGGCAGGTTACACGCTCCGGCAATACACAACCGACCCACGGGCCCTGGCCGGCTCGGTCATTCGCTACCACGAGCGATTCCGACCGGACGCCGTCTGGCTTTCCGCCGACACCTGGGTCAGCGCCGAGGCCATGGGCGCACGGGTGGGCGCAGCCAGCGACGACCAACCCTTCGGCGGGATGGGCGAACCACGAATCCGAACAGCGGCTGACCTCGACCGCATCCCGGCGCCGAATGTCGCAGCGCAGGGCCGTTATCCGCTCATGCTCGAGGCCCTGACCCGCATTCGCGACACGCTCGGCGATCGAGTGTTCCTTGTCGCCTGTCTCGATCAGTTTCCCTTTTCGCTTGCCTGCGCGCTCATGGGCCTTGAACGGGTCCTGCTCATGCTGAAGGACGATCCGCGTATGGTCGAGGCCCTGTTGGAACGATGTCTGGAATACGGCTTGGCCTACGGGCGTGCCATCAGCGATGCCGGCGCCGACCTGCTCAGCGGCGGGGATTCGCCGGCCGGGCTGCTGGGACCCAGGCTCTACCGCGAGTTCGCCCTGCCCTACGAGCGGCGGCTGATCGCCAGGCTGAAATCGGCGACCGGAAAACCCGTCTCGCTCCACATCTGCGGCGATGCCACGCCGATCCTGGCCGACATGGCCGCGTCGGGGGCTGACGTGCTGGAGATTGACCATCGGGTAGACCTGGCCAACGCGTGCCGGATCGTGGGTCCCGACATGGCGTTGTGGGGCAATCTCGATCCGGTCGGCGTGCTCTTGCAGGCCAGCGCGGAGCAAGTCCGGCAGGCCGGCCGCCGGGCGGTGGACGCAGTTCGGGCTTGCGGGCATCGGCGCTTCGTGCTGAGTTCGGGCTGCACGCTGGCGCCAGGGACGCCCAGCGAGAACCTCCACGCCATGCTGCATCGGATCGCTTGAGCGACCGCGACGCACGCACAATCAGAGCCGATGAGTGTCCTGTCGGATCTGCGCGTCCGCAGATCGGGCCCGCTCCTGAGCGCATAGTGCGATCGAACGTATCTACTGGACTGCGTCGCGAGGGGAGAGAACCATGGATGCGTCACGAGTCGCACATTGATCGCCCAGGAAATAGACGAAGAAGTCGCTCTTGCCCACTTGCCGCCATCCGGACGGAAACTCCGCCGGCTGGCCCCAGGGGCTCTCCGATGATCTGAATCGCCGGGTAACGATCGCGGAGGCGCCCGCCTTGGCGAAAGCACCGTTGATTCTTGATCGCACGCTGTCACCAGCCAGCCAGTAACTGTCGCGGGGTCGGACCTCGGCGATGATGCGTGCCTGGGCCAGTCGAGCCCAGTAGGAGTACCACGCGATCGACGAGCCCACGTGGGCCACCCGGTCTCCCGGCCGGAGACCCATCGCCTGCAGACCCTGAGCGACGTGCCATTGCGAATGAGCGATCGCACCGCCATCCCCTCTCAGATCACCCAGCGCCGATTTGAACGGAACCACGGACCGCCAGCCCAGGCCGATGCCGAGCACCACCAGAGCCAGCACGCACACCACTCGAACCAGGCTTCTGGGGAGACACGAATCCCTGAGGCTGATTACCACAAACAACCCACCCCACAGCAGCATCACGAACCCGCCCAGATACCGCGTCTCGACCACGACCAGTCCATACATGGCCATGGCCGCCAACGGCGGAGCCAGAATCCACCACTGCCGGATCAGGCTTCTCACCACCGCCAGACCGGTCGAAGACAAAGCCAGCAATACGATGACGCCGAACGTTACCACTCCCATCTGAGCCACGAACATGTCCGCATAGGTCTCAAGCGATGCCTTCAGCGTCGCGATTTGACCGGCCACGTTGACGAAGGGAACGACTCCGCCCCACCAATGCGAGGGATCGTACCATAACGGAAACGAGCCGGGCAGTGGGGTAGCGAACTCGTAGGCCACGAGCCGGCAGTCCCCCGGCCGCGCAGGCGGCCGATCGTAGATCAGACGCGGCGCCTCCGGCACTTCCGACGACGCCGAGTGGCCGTGCCAGAAGTCCCATGAGGGCACGTTGTCCACATAAAGGACGTAGCTGGTTCGGCCGGCATCGCCCCAGGAAAGCCGCCCCTTGGCGCTCGACAAGCCCCAGATCCAGGGCCCGGCGACGAGCACGAGTCCGAGCAGGCCGACCGCGACGCGCGGAAAGACCCGCCGCCGCGGCCGAGCGCAGAACACCGCGGCCACCAAAAACACGACCGCGAGGGGCAGCATGGCCGCCTTGGTCAGGTACCCGAGACCGAGGAGAATGCCCAGAACCAGAAACCGGGCGATGCTGCCCCCGCCGTCGCGAATCCGAACGAGGACGCCGGCGGCCAGGTAGATCCACACGGTCAGACACAGATCGGGTGTCACGCGGTGCATCCCGATCAAGACCAGGGAACACCAGATAAACAAGGTGTAGCCGAGGGTCCACCAGGCCCAATCTGGCAAACCATCGTCCTGGCCGATAGGCTTGGCCGAGCACCTCGCCTGACCGTGGCGCACCAACCCGGCCCAGAAGTAGTGAAATCCACCCATCGAACAGGCCAGGAGCACCACGCCGAGCAGGTGGGCCAGGGTTGCCTCCGCGTACAGCGACGGCCGCATGATCCACTTGGTGATGGCGATCAGCCAGGGGTAGAAGGGGCTCCAATGACCAGTCCAGATGTGGGCCCAGTCGCGACGGAGATAGGTGTCGGCGATCTCCATGTAGGAGATGCTGTCGGTGTCCATGGCATGGCGAACGGACCAGGCGTGGACTGCGCCCAGGGCCAAAGTGACGATCCATATCGGGATGACGTATGGCCAGCAGCGGGCCCACGATGCTGCGGGCAATGACGGCCTGGTCGGGTTGACGGGATCCGTCATACTCACTCCGCCGCCTCTCCCATGACCTCGTGCGCGGAACGTGGAACCATGCAGACTTTATCGGCCGGACGCCTGAATCACCGCACCTGCCGCAGTCTCGCAACACACGGCCCACTCTCTGGCCGGCAGGCAACCCTCTCGAAAGCATAGTCCGATAATGGATCGCCTCGCGCGAGACAAGACAAGCGTTAAACTGCGGGCCTTCCGATGATCGCCCGGCGGCCGGCGCCTTCGGGCTTGCCGTCCAAGGTCCGTTAACTCAAGTCGGCGATCGCCCTTTCCGACAGACTACGCACGCTTGCTGCGCGCGCTGCATGGCCGGGCCGAGGATCACTCGGGAAACGTCGTTTGCGGCACCAAGTGCACCGCGGAACCATGATGTCAGTCGGTACCGTTGCCAATGTCACCCTGTTCGATCCGGCTCGCGGAGCGCCCTCCGTGATCAGGAGCGAGCAGCTCGAAAGCGGGATTCGAAGCCACCGCGCCTGGGATGCTCGAAGTCGCTACTATCATCAACAGCTGCACCGCCTCTTCCAGACGCATATCCCTCCCGGATCGCGTGTTCTCGAGATTGGCTGCGGTATCGGTGACCTCCTGGCCGACCTGAGGCCGGCATGCGGTGTGGGCGTCGAGTTCTCTCCGGTGCTGGTCGATTGTGCCCGCAGGGCCCATCCCGAGCTCGACTTTTGTCTCGCATCTGAGGATCGGCTCGAGTTCTCCGAGCAATTCGACTACATCGTCCTGGCGAACTCCATCGGATCGCTTAAGGATATCCAGTCCGTGCTGGGCCGGCTCCGATCGGCATGCGGTCCTCACACCCGGCTCGTCATCGCCTACTTCAACGCCCTCTGGGAGCCGATCCTCAACCTTGCGACTCTCCTCGGTCTCCGCCGGAAAGCCAAGGGGCTCAACTGGCTGTCGGTTCAGGATGTCCGCAACCTGTGCGGACTCAGCGGTTTCGATATCACTCGCGAAACGACCGAGATCCTGATCCCCAAGGGAATCCCGCTCCTCTCGACACTGGTCAATCGCGTCCTGGCACGGCTGTGGCCACTGACCTGTGTGAATCTGGTAACGGTGTTTGTCGCCCGCGCGGTGATGCCGCCGGAACACGCCGACCGGTTGACCGTCAGCGTGATCATTCCAACCCGCGACGAGCGCGGCAATATCCGCGACGCCGTAGAGCGAACTCCCGACATGGGTGCGCACACCGAACTGATCTTCGTCGACGGCGGCAGCACCGATGGAACGGTCGCGGAAATCGAGACCCTGCGGGCCGGCCATCCCGACCGAGACATCAAGCTGATCTATCAGGGCTCAGGGCGCGGCAAAGGGGACGCGGTCCGCAAAGGCTTCGCCGCCGCCCGCGGCGACGTCCTCATGATTCTCGACTCCGATCTGACCGTCGCCCCGGAAGACATGCCCAAGTTCTTCGAGGTCATCGCCTCCGGCCAGGCCGAGTTCGTCAATGGCAGCCGGCTCGTCTATCCGATGGAAGCCCAGGCCATGCGCTTCCTCAACAAGTGCGCGAACCGCTTCTTCGGCATCCTGTTCTCGTGGCTGCTGAACCTGCGTATCCGCGACACCCTCTGCGGGAGCAAAGCCCTTCTGCGACGCAACTACCAGACCATCGCCCGCAACCGCCACTATTTCGGCGAGTTCGATCCCTTCGGTGATTTCGACCTGATCTTCGGAGCAACCAAGGCGGGCCTGAAGTTCATCGAAGTGCCGGTACGTTACGGAGCACGGCGCTACGGCCAGATCAAGATCCGTCGGTTTCGCGACGGTTTTCTGCTCCTGAGGATGAGCCTGGTGGCCCTCAGGAAACTCAAGATGTACTGAACTGATCACCGGCTTTGGACCCCGTCATGGCGTGCACGTGTACAGAGAATCGGTCCTCCGCCGAAGCGCTGCCCGCTCTTGCCTCCGGCCGTCTGTACCTCGACCAGCTTCGCCGACATCGCCGGATGTGGGACGGCAAGCCCGCCGTGCGGGCCCAGTATCGCTACTGGTATCGCCTGGTCACGAGCCAGCTGGCCGACCTGTCACCTTCCATCGAGTTGGGCTGCGGGTGCGGCAACTTCAAGGAATGTCATCCGGAGGTGCTGGCCACTGATGCTATACCCACGCCATGGTGCGATCGCGTGGTCGACGCCTGCCGCATGCCCTTCGAGGATGATTCGGTCGGCAATCTGGTGATGTTCGACGTCCTGCATCACATCCCCGAACCGCTCCGGGTTTTCATGGAAGCGTCGCGCTTGCTGCGGCCCGGCGGACGAATCATTGTCGTCGAACCGCTCCTGACCGCCTGGTCGCGCATCGTCTACCGTTGCCATCATGAGGCCATCGATGAGACCGGCGATCTGTTCAACGTGCCCACCCCACCCCCCTCGTCTGCCGACTACGCAAACACCGCAACGGCCACCCTTCTCTTCCACAGACACCGCAAGGCCTTTCTGCAACGCGTCCCACGACTCCGCTGGGTCTTTGACCAGGAGTTCTCCTGCCTGGCCTATCCCCTGACCGGAGGTTTCCAGCCGTTCTGCCTCATCCCGGCATTTGCGGTGAACACCCTGAGCCGAGCCGAGGATTTTGTGATCTCGCGCTGGCGCTGCCGCTTCCTGGCACTCCGAACCTTGATCGTGCTGGAGAAGCGGGAATGAAGCCACCCACGGCGGACAGCGACCCGAGTCTTACTGCACCTTCAGCGCTTTCAAGCCAGAAACGCTGTTCCGCGAGGACCGCGACCCGGCGGCGATCCCAGAAGCTGTAATCCATTTCCGCACATGATCTTAGGAGGAAACGAATCCCCCCCGACCAAGGGATGTCGTCCGGCCGCAGGCCTCCCCGCCCGCAAACATTGCCCTCCCCGACGGAAAGCGGTATAGCCATGGACAAGCCCTGTTCAAGGAGGAACACCCGTGGCTCAACGATCGTTCAAGGCACTTGCCGTCGCGCTCATCATTCTGAATGGTCTGGGACTGCTCTGGATCCGGCACGAGCTGCTCGGGCGCGGCTCCGGCCGGGCCCGGATCCTGTCCGCTCTGCCCGGACGGGACGTGGCCAAGGCCGACCGGCTCAGTCTGGTTTTCGATGAGCCCATCGCGGTGGCCGCGCTCCTCGGGCAACGACTCGAGCGGCAGCCGTTCGCGATCTCGCCACCGGTCGCCGGGCACTGGACGTGGTCACAGCCGGACCGGCTCGACTTCGTGCTGGATAAACCTCTGGCACCCGGTCGGGTGTTCAAGGTCAAGGCGGCGAGCGACCTGGAGAGCCAGATCGGCCGCCGGATCATCGGACCGACAGAATTCCGCTACGAGACCGGGGCACTCGTGGTCACCTCCTGCGACTTCTACAGCGCGGACAAGGACAGTGTCTCGCTGCAGCTGACTTTCAACCAGCCGGTGAATCCGAAAGACCTGGCCAGGTACCTGCAGCTCAAGCCGGTCGGCAGTCTGAATCCGTACGCGGCGAGGTCGGAACTGCCCGGCGCGCCTGGCGAGGCGATGAAGCTGACCATGCTCACTCGCGAGACCACCGATCGGATCATCGTGCGCTGCCCGCGCTCGCGAATGGACAAGATCGAGGCATCGGTGAGAGCGGGATTGACCGGCTCAGGAGGGGAGTTGCCGCTGGCCGCGAACTTCACCCGCCAAGTCGATATTCCTGCCGTCTTCGCTCTCATGCGGGCAGAGGCTGGCACACCCACGCTGGACAATGCACCCAGCGTGCGGCTCGATTTCTCCTCGCCGCTGGCCCGGCGCCAGCCGACGCCCAAAGTCCACCTCGAACCACCAGTCCCCGACCTGCGGGCGAGAATCAACTCCTATGGCGGAGGGATGCTGCTGACCGGTTCATTCCAGTGCGGCACACCATACCGGGTCACGGTTGGCGCCGAGGCTCAATCTGAGAACGGCCTCCAACTCGGCCACAACCAGACGGTCTCATTCCAGATCCCCGAGTATGAACCCGGCGTGGTCTTCGCAAGAACACGCGGCATTCTGGCCCCCGGCGGCAACCTGGAACTCGATCTCGAAGCGGTCAATGCCGCAAATCTCGACATTGCCGTCACCCGTGTCTACCAGAACAACCTCGTGAGCCACGCCCGCGGCGACAACCGGGACGCGACCTCCAAGAGCGTGGCCCGTAAGACGCTCGCCCTTCAACTCGAACGTAACAAGCCCACCAAGCTGGCCCTGGAACTCCGGGCCCTCATCGACGGATGGCCGGGTGTATACTGGATCTCGGCCACCGTCAAGGAACGCGCCTGGTCACATGCGTCCAGCATCGTGGC
The DNA here is from genome assembly GCA_018003015.1 of Phycisphaerae bacterium. Taxonomy (NCBI): domain Bacteria; kingdom Pseudomonadati; phylum Planctomycetota; class Phycisphaerae; species Phycisphaerae bacterium. The sequence continues at coordinate 37,796 of JAGNEZ010000044.1, forward strand.
GATCAGCGACTTGGGATTGACCCGCAAACGGGACCGTGACGGCTACCTCGTCTGGGTCACTTCGCTTCAGACCGCTCGGCCGGTGCCCGGGGCCGAGATCGCGGCCATGACCTACAACAACCAGGTGCTGGCCACGGCCACGACCGGCCCCGACGGTCTCGCTCGACTATCCATCAAGGAGAATCACCCCGACGGACAACCCTGGCTGCTCACCGCCCGACTCGGCGATGACCTCAACTTCATGACCCAGGATGACCATGACTGGCTGCTCGAGCAGGCCGATACCAGCGGGCGCGAATACCCGGTCAACTACGACGTCATGATGTACACCGAGCGAGGCGTCTACCGGCCGGGCCAGACCGTCCACCTTACCGGCCTGGTTCGTGACGAATCCGGCCAGATACCGCCACCGTTTCCCCTCGATGTCACCGTCAAACGCATCGATGGCAAGGTTGTCAAGGTGCTCAGGGTGACTCCCGACCCGCAGAAGCAGGGCTTCTTCCAAGTGGACTTCGTCACCCGAGATGACGGCATGCTCGGCAGGCACACGTTCACGGCCACCTTGCCGGGAGCCGCCAAGGCCCTGGGGCAGGCCGACACCATTGTCGCAGACTTCGCCCCGGTCCGGATGGAGGTCACCGCCCGACCATCCAAAGAGACCTTCCTCGCTAATGACGTGCCCACCATCGAGGCCCGGGCCCGCTACTTGTTCGGCCAGCCGGCCTCCGGTCTGCCGATCACCACATCCGGCGAATACCGCCGCGTATCATTCCGGTCCAAGAGTATGCCCGATTACACGTTCACCGACCCGAACGAGGGCAGAGAGATGCGAGCCCGCGAGATCGAGGCCCATCTCGACAAGGAGGGACAAGCCAGAATCGAAGTGCCCCTCTCACGCCGGAAACCCGTTGCGGCCACGTCACCCGCGATTTCGCCGCCCGCCGATCCAGGCGACACGGCAGCCGGTGACCCCGCAGAGGACAGGGAGACCGAGCCATCCGACGGTGACGGGGGTGACTCCACAGATCCTGATACCGAAGACAAGTCCGACAGCGAGGGAGGGGATCAGGCCGGGCCAGGCTTGATCGCCGGCCTGTGGGAAGGCTCCTTCGCCGTGACCGTCACTGAACCCGGGAGCCGCTCCGTTTCCGAGCACGTCACCCTGCGGCTCAACACGGTCAACCGGCACCTCGGCCTCAAGCTGCCCGGCAAGCTGGTGCCGACCGGCAGGCCGGTTCCGGTCAGCTACGTTCTGATGACCGGCGACGACAAGCCCGCCGAGCCTGCCCCTCTCCGCTTCACGCTCCATCGCATCGAGCGCGACTACGCCCTGAAGATTGTCAATCACCGGACTGTCTGGCAAACGACCGAGCATCTCATCCAGGTAGCCGAGGGCGAGATCGACCCGTCCAAGGGTGAGCCGAACGACTCGAGCTTCTCGATCACCTGCGCGTCGCCAGATCCCCACCGGCTCATCGTCGTCGACAGCCGCTCAGGTTCCACCACGCGGCTCGATTTCCACGCCACCGATAGCGCCTCCGCGGATCAAGTCATCACCAACGCCAACCCCGAGCAGCTCGATATCGTGCTCGATCGGCCCGACTACACGCCCGGCAGCGAGGCCCGGATCCTGGTCAAGAGCCCGTTCACCGGAACAATGCTCATCACCCTCGAAACCGACCGCGTTGTCCGCCAGCAGGTCATGACCATGGCCAGCCCGAGGGCAGAAATCCGCTGGCAGATCCCGACCGACGTGCGCGGAGGAGCCTTCGTGACCGCCACGGTCATTCGACCGATCGATCCGTTCCGAGCGCAATGGCTCCCCCACCGGGCGATGGGCATGGCCCGACTACTCACCGACCACCAGATGCAGGAACTGCCCGTGGCCATCGACGCCCCCGCCGAGATCTTGCCCGCCGCCACGACCACCGTGACCGTGAAGTCACCCACCTCGACCGATCCGTCGCGGCCGGCCATGCTGCATCTCTGGGCGGTGGACGAGGGCATCCTCCTGGCCACGAAGTACGAGACACCCGATCCGCTGATGCACTTCTTCGAGCCGCGAAGAACGGCCATCGCCTCCGCTGACCTCTTTGACCAACTGATGCCGGATCACCGGCGAGCGGCAAGCGTCCTCCGCATCGGCGGCGACGGGCATCCGAACCCCCTGGAAAAAGACGCCGCATCTGCACCCCTTCCCCTGCGGACGGCGGATGTGCGGTCCAAGACTCCTGCCGTCGTCTGGCGGACGGTGGCCTCTGTAGGCCCGGATGGTCTCACCCGCGTGGAGATGGACACCCCCGACCTGACCGGCGAACTCCGCCTGATGGCCGTCGTGGTCGATGGAGACCGCTACGGCAGTGCCGAGCGTGGACTGAGACTTGCCGCCCCGGTTCTGGTCGAGACCGGCTGGCCGCGATTCGTGGCTCCGGGTGATCGCTTCGCCGTGCCCGCCAAGATCTTCAACTCGACGGGCAAGCCGATGAAGGTCGATCTCGAAGTCACACCGGCCGACGGCCCGATTGCGGTCGCCCAACCCAAACAGCCGGCTATCATGGTACCCGCGAGCCAGCCGGTGACGATTTGGCTCGACGCCGAAGCCAGGAGCATCGGCCAAGCCGCCATCCAGGTGCGAGCCGCGGGCGCCACCGAGGACGGCCAGACTCTCACCGCCGAGAGCAAGTCCGAGTTCACCATCCGCCCGGCAGCCGCATTCCACAGCCAGTCGCAGCTGCGGAGGATCAGGGCGGGCGAGACTGTGAGCCTCAGCCCACCGAAGGAACTCATCGTTGGCTCGGTGCGAGCCATGCTGGGGATAGACGCCCGCCCGTCGGTGCAGCTGCAACCCGCGCTTGAACAGCTCATCCAGTATCCCTACGGCTGCCTCGAGCAGGTCACCAGCCAACTCTACGCTTTGCTCTACCTGCCTGATCTGCTCGCCCAAAACGACCGGGGCGGCGAGCGTGTCCAGGAGGTCGGCCGGATGATCGATGCTGGTATCGCCCGCCTGTGGTCGATGCAGACCGAATCCGGCGGCCTGGCCCTCTGGGCGCGCGAGATGGACCCCTATCTGTGGGGCAGCGCCTACGTGGGCACCTTCCTGCTCCAGGCCCGCCGCACGGGAGTCAAGGTGGACTCCCAGTTCACCGATGCCCTGGTCAGCTACCTCCAGCAGGAGTTGCAGCAGCCTTCAGGCGAGCAGGGACCAAACATGGATGACAACATGCGTGCATTGCTCTGTCATGTCCTGGCCGGCTTCGAGCGGCCCCCTCAGGGCTGGATAGCCCGCTTGACCGAGAAAGCCCCAAGCCTGGGCATGGCCGGCCGGGCCGATCTGGCCGCCGCCTGGATGCACAACGGCCACAAGGATCGGGCCAGGACCATCCTGCTCGACGGCACGATGGACCAGGTCGTCACCCTCAGCACCGGCGGACGGCTCACGTCCCAAGTCCGCGAGCAGGCCGTCCTGCTCAACGTGCTGATGGACCTCGATCCCAGTCATCCATGGATCCCCACGCTCGCCCAGAAGCTTGAAGCCGCCCGACGGGAGGGAACCTGGGGCACGACATTGGAGAACGCCAGCGCCCTGGCCGCCCTGGCCCGATACCAGTCACAAAACAAGCACGAGGAGACGAGCTTCGAGGGAACGCTGCGAGTCGGCAGCGACAGGGAAACGGCATTCAGCCACCGCAGGCCCCTGGCGATGAGGGTTGACGAGAACGGATGGCCGGTGCAGATCATCACCCAAGGCAAGGGCGAGGTCTATCTGTCTGTGGTATTCGAGGGTCTGCTGCCGCCAACCGAAATCAAACCGTTCGATCGACAACTCACCGTCCGCCGCAAATGGCTGAATCGTGATGGCAAGCCGCTCGACGTTAAGACACTGAAGGTCGGCGATCTGATTCACGTGGAGGTCGAACTGGCGGCCCCAACGCTCACACACGGCGAGAGAATCGAGAACGTCTGTGTTGTCGATGCCCTCCCGGGCGGCACCGAGGCCGAGGACCCGCAGCTGGCCACGTCCGCCGTGTCAAGCGCCGACCAGGACAAGGAGGAGGCCGAGTGCCGCACTGAGATCCGCGACGATCGTGTGCTGCTGTTCACGACCGCCAGCAAGAAACCAACGGTGCATCACTACGCCGTACGCGTCGCCACCGCCGGCACGTTCGTCGTTCCTCCAATCGAGGCGTCCTGCATGTACGATCCGCGATTCGGATCACTGAACGGAGGTGGAACGATCACGGTGCGGAAATGAACGCGTCTTCGGGCATTGGGGGGTGGCGCCGGCATTCCGCCGGGGGTTCCCCGTGGCTTCGGGACACCCTTCCAGTAAAGGACGATCACCATGATCCGGCGGCTCAAGCGGTTTCTGATGGCGGCGGTGGTGCTCAGCACCTGCGGCGTGCTGCTCATAGCCGCGGGGTGGGTGCTCTGCCCCTTCCCGCTGAAACGGCTGGAGCGATGGCCAGCCAGCCCCCTGGTCACCGATCGCCATGGCCGGGAAATGCTCCGCGTGGTCGGCGACGACGAGCAGTGGCGATTCGTCGTTCCATTGGAGCGGATCTCGCCTCAGCTGATCCAGGCCACCATCGCCGTCGAGGACGAGCGGTTCCTGCTGCACGGCGGCATTGACCCGTTGGCCGTGATCCGGGCAATCGGCCAGAATCTGGGTAGCTTGCGGGTCGTCTCCGGGGCAAGCACACTGACCATGCAGATCTGCCGGATGCTCGACGATCGGCCGCGCACCTTCGCCGCCAAGATGATCGAGGCACTCCGGGCCCTGCAGTTGGAGTCGGTCTACCCCAAGCAGCGGATCCTCGAGACCTACCTGAACATCGCCCCCTACGGCCACAACATCCGCGGCGTTGAGGCTGCGGCCCGAGCCTACTTTGGCAAGTCGGCCGAACAGCTCTCGCTCGGCGAGGCGGCTCTGCTGGCCGGCTTGCCGCAATCGCCCAATCGCTTCCGGCCGGACCGCTCCCCGGAAAAGGCACGGGGCCGGCGCGAGGTCGTCCTGCGGCGCATGGCCGAGCTTGGCATGATCGACGACCGGCAGCGTGCCCTGGCTTCGTCGGAGCCGATGCCGACGACGCGGTGCAAGGTCCCCAAGGCCGCCCCCCATGCCGCGTGGATGAGCCTCCAGCGACGACTGGGCGGGGGGCGAACGACCCTCGACCTGAGCTTGCAGTCGGAGATGGAGCGGATCGCCGCCCGACACCAGCCCAAGCTGCCGTCCGGCTGCGACGTGGCCATGGTGGTGATCGACATTCCCAGCGGCGATATCCTGGCCATGGTCGGCTCGGCCGATGTAAACCACCTCCGCCACGGCCAGGTCAACGGGTGCACGGCCAAGCGCAGCCCTGGTTCGACGCTCAAGCCCTTCATTTACGCCGCGGCCTTCGAGGAACGCCGGCTGTCGCCCCAATCCATCGTCCACGATATCCCGATCGAGCGGGCTGGCTGGTCGCCCTCCAACTTCGACAAGACCTTTGTCGGCGATCTGCCCGTCGCGGATGCGCTCCGCCGGTCGCTTAACGTGCCGGCCATCCTGGTGGCGGAAGGCGTGGGCCTGCCCCGCTGCCTGGGACTCATCGAAGCCGCCGGCGTCCGACTGCCCGCCAACACGCTGGCACGCGGCGGACTGGCCGTTGTCGTCGGGTCCGTCGAAATCACGCTCCTCGACCTGGCCAACGCCTACGCGACGATCGGCCGGGGCGGCGTCCGACGCTCGCCACGCCTGCTCATGGATGACCCGATCGACGAGAGCCCCGCGATCGAAGCCAACGTGTGCACGGCCATTGACGAGATCCTCTCCTCGCGGGTTCGAAGGCCACAGGGCATGGCCGAGTGGCCAGCTCATCAGGTCCCCTGGTTCGCATGGAAAACCGGCACCAGCTCCGGCCGTCGCGACGCCTGGGCCGTGGGCCACAACCGGCGATTCGCGGCCGGCGTGTGGGCCGGCCTGTTCAGCGGCGCGGGGAAGAGCAGCTTGGTCGGCGCCGGGGCGGCCGAGCCTCTGCTGGCGGACATCTTCGCGCTGCCCGCAATCCGCACAGACAAGGATCCCCTGCCCGCCAGGCCCTGGCTCGTGGAACGTCCTCTGCCGCCACCGCGCGAACTCCGCGCAGAGCTGGCCATCACATCCCCGCGGAACGGAGCAACATTCCTGGCCATGACCGGCCAGGCCGTCATTCACCCCCGGGTGAACCGCAAGGAGAACATGACCTGGTTCCTCAACGGACGGCTCATCGGCGAGAGCGTCAAACGGCTGATCCTGAATCCCGGTCGGTACGAGCTGCGTTGCGTGGATGCTTCCGGCAAGTACAGCGCGGTGGAATTCACCGTGCGATAGCGATGACTACCCAGCTACGGATGCGAAGCCACCCCAGAGCCTGTTGGCCAGTCTGGAGAGGTCGGCGCCGACGAAGCCCGAACAGGATCGTGGGTCCCAGCTTAACGAAAGGAAATCGAACCATCAGCTGGCCGGGAAAGGGTAGCCTGCCCTGCTGGCGAACTCAAACCAGATTCCGAGTGCCTGAGAATGCCGGCGCCGCTCGCCCCCGACCTCGCCGTTACCGTCGGTCGTTTTCCCCCCTACCATGGGTTCCGTTGGTTCCGCGTTTTGCGGCGGGCGGACGCTTCCCCGCGGCCACGTCCTCCTCAAAGACCTTCTTGCGGCGAAGGATGTGGTGATAGTGTTGAGCGAACCGGTGAGCTTCATCGCGCACCTGCTGGAGAAGGCGCAGGGCGGGATCATGGCGCCGCATGCGGACAGGCTGGCTCCGGGCCTGGATGAACAGCTCCTCGTCCCGCTTAGCCAGAGACACAACCATCGGCGGGCGGATGTCCATGTCGGCGAAGGCGGCCTGGGCAGCGTGAAGCTGGCCGAGCCCACCGTCGATCAGGATCACATCCGGGTACAGCTCCTCGCCCATGGCCGCATATCGGTAGCGGCGGCTGATGACCTCTCGAATCATCGCGTAGTCGTCGATGCCTTCGACGGTCTTGATCTTGAACCGCCGGTATCCGCTCTTGAACGGCTTGCCGTCGATAAAACAGACCAGTGAACCGCATGATTCGCCACCCTGCAGGTTGGCGATGTCGATCCCTTCGATGGTCCGCACCGACCGCTCCAGTTCGAGGATCCTGGTCAGCTTGGCCAGCCCGTCTCGAGGATCGACGTGAAAGACCTCCGGCTGAACGTGGGTCTCGGGATCTCCGGCCAGCGACAGCGACTCCATCGCCCGGAGTTGATCGCGAAGTCGAGCTGCCTTCTCGTACTCTCGATTAGTGGCCGAATCTTCCATATCCTTCTTAAGCTGCCGCACAACCACGCTTCGTTTGGAGGCCAGGAACTTCTTGAAACGCTCGATGTCCTGGCGATAGTCCTCCCTGGACACCAGGGCGGCGCACGGGGCGGAGCATCGCTTGATCGCGTGCAGCAGGCAGGGACGAAAATGACGGCGGCTTTCATCGCCCTCCACGATGTCCATCTCGCAAGTCCGAAAACGAAAAACCTTCTGCAGCCCATTGACCGCTTCGCGCAGACCGGCCGTTCCAACGAAGGGCCCGTAGAGCTTGCTGCCCTTAAGGTGGGGTTTGCGGGTAATGTAGATCCCTGGGAAGTCTTCAGAGGTGGTAATCTCGAGATACGGGAACGTCTTGTCGTCACGGAGGCATTCGTTGTAGTACGGTTGAATATCCTTGATCAGCCGGCTCTCGGTTAGAAGGGCGTCAACCTCGGTCTCGCAATCCAGGAAATCGATGTCCGCCACCAGGCCGACCATCTGGACGATTTGCGGCCCGCGTGTGCGGAGCAGGTCGGCCGAACCCTGGAAGTAACTGCTCACCCGGCTGCGAAGGTCCTTGGCCTTGCCCACATAGAGGACCCGGCCCTGGACGTCTTTGAACAGATACACCCCCGGCGTTTTCGGAAGATGCCGGATCTTGGCCAGGAACGAGCCGCCCGCAGGCGCGTTCGCCCCCTCCGGGTCACCGGCCCGGGACCGGCCGATCCGACCGTCCGTCCCGCCTGGCCCTTCCCGGGGAGCAGGTTTCCGGTCGTCACACGATTCGCCCATAACCGCTCATTATAGCTGGTCGCTCTCCCACCGCCCGGTCCCAGACAAACCAGCCTCAACGAACACCTCGACCCGGGGCGGCGGCCATATCGTACACTCCCTGAGCCACTACTCCGGAGGTCGATACACAGTGCCCGAGGACCCCGTCATCCTGCTGGCCTGCCCTTGCGAGGTCGAACGCAAGCTGCTGCAGCATCTGTTGGACAACGATGGCTTCAGCATTCGCGAGGCGATCGGGGCCACAGATACCTTGTCCGACGCGGTCAACCGGCCGGATCTCATCCTGCTGGACACGCTGCTCTGAGAGAAGGCCGCCATCGGGACCGCCGCGACCCTTCGCCGCGATCCTCGCACCAGCACGATTCCCCCTATCCTCTTCGGCGACCCTCCGCCGGAAGCATACGGGTTGATACACGGCGGTTCGATCGGATTGACCGTGAGCTTCGGCCCTCCGGTGATGAACTACGCGACGCCGGACTTGACTCTGACCAACTCAGCCTGAGTCGCACCTCCGAGTTGCCACACATGCTCGGCGCGCAAAAAAGACGAGCCGGCCGCAAAGCCGACTCGTCTCGATATCAAGTAACAGTGTGTGCCACCGGCCGGGGGATTGCTCCGTCCGGCGTTTCGGGCGACAAGCCGTCCGATCCTGTAAACGTTCTGACCTGAAATCCACAGCGGCTCGAGGCCGCTTTGGAGATCTAGGTTATCCCCTAGAAAGGAGGTGATCCAGCCGCAGGTTCCCCTACGGCTACCTTGTTACGACTTAGTCCCAGTCACCGGGCTTTCCGTCGGCACTGTCGAATCACAGCGACTTCGGGAACTCCCAGCTCCCATGACTTGACGGGCGGTGTGTACAAGGCTCAGGAACTCATTCACCGCGCCATGGCTGATGCGCGATTACTAGCGATTCCGACTTCATGGGGTCGAATTGCAGACCCCAATCTGAACTGAGGGACGTTTTCTGCGATTTGCTCCACCTCGCGGTCTTGCTTCGCTCTGTACGCCCCATTGTAGCACGTGTGACGCCCTAGGCATAAAGGCCATGATGACTTGACGTCGTCCCCACCTTCCTCCGGCTTAACGCCGGCAGTCTCGCTAGAGTTCCCGGCATGACCCGCTGGCAACTAGCGACAAGGGTTTCGCTCGTTAAGGGACTTAACCCGACACTTCACAGCACGAGCTGACGACAGCCATGCAGCACCTGTGCACGTTTCACCCGAAGGCAGATTACTCGAGTTTCCCCGAGACCATCCGTGCATGTCAAACCTAGGTAAGGTTCTGCGCGTTGCTTCGAATTGATCCACATGCTCCACCGCTTGTGTGAGCCCCCGTCAATTCCTTTGAGTTTTAGCCTTGCGGCCGTACTCCCCAGGCGGCGCACTTAGCGCTTTTGTTTCGGCACGAGAGACGTCAGAGACCCTCGTACCTAGTGCGCATCGTTTACGGCGTAGACTACCGGGGTATCTAATCCCGTTTGCTCCCTACGCTTTCGCGTCTCAGCGTCAGGACAAGCCCAGTTACCCGCTTTCGCCCCTGGCGTTCCCTTAGATATCTACGCATTTCACCGCTCCACCTAAGGTTCCAGTAACCCCTACTTGCCTCAAGAACGACAGTATACCGAGCAGTTCCCGGGTTGAAGCCGGGGATTTCACAAGGTACTTACCGTCCCGCCTACACGCGCTTTAAGCCCAGTGATTCCGAACAACGCTCGGGGCCTCCGTCTTACCGCGGCTGCTGGCACGGAGTTAGCCGCCCCTGTCATATGATGGTCAACTCGCCGACGTATTAGGTCGGCTCGCTTCCTGGCATACTATTGAAGTTTACATCCCGAGGGACTTCGTCCTCCACGCGGCGTCGCTCCGTCAGGCTTTCGCCCATTGCGGAATATTCGTTGCTGCAGCCACCCGTAGGTGTCCGGGCAGTGTCTCAGTCCCGATGTGGCCGGTCGCGCTCTCACGCCGGCTACCCGTCATAGCCTTGGTAGGCCGTTACCCCACCAACTAGCTGATAGGACATGGGCCGATCTCGAACCAATAGGCCCCGAAGGGTCCCCATCTTTGAGCCAGAAGCCATGAGGCCCCTGGATGTCATCAGGTATTACCGGCACTTTCGCTAAAGCCCCTTGCGGGGCGCCGCTATCCCTGTGTTCAAGGTACGTTACCCATGCATTACTCACCCGTCCGCCACTCAACTCCCGTAATATTGCTACCACAAGAGTCCCGTTCGACTTGCATGCCTTAGCCACGCCGCCAGCGTTCGTTCTGAGCCAGGATCAAACTCTTCGCTTTATATCGTTGCATCAGGCTGAACCCCTCGGACCCGTTAAGGCCCCAGTTCGCCAACCCGCTTGCTTCGATGGGTCTCTACACACCTTGCCAACCGTTCTGTCTGGCTAGACCAGTTCGGTCGACTTGCGTTGCTTGAGCTGATCGCACGCCCCGTGGCAAACCACGCGACGCCGATCGCTCGTACGTTTACACGGCGGTTGTTTGTGTCACACACTGTTCACTTGTCAAAGAGCTTGCGGTCTTCTCGCCCCGCGAGCGGCTTTCGCCTTCCCTCGACGCGAGCCCCTTATGATAACAACCTTCAAAGGGCTGTCAACCCCTTCCGCCGGCAGTTTTTCGGGATTCTCGAGATTATCCCAAGCCCTTAACTACCAGCGACTTAGTCGGGCTGTGGCGAAAAAAAAGCCGGTTCGCTTCGCCTTGCCGCGACACCTTCTCAGGGCCAGTTCCAAACCCGGGTGTCTCACCCGAGCACCACCCCAAGCCGCGGGACCAAGTAAAAACCAACCGGTTCGTCCACCCACAACACCCACTGGGCAAGAGTCTATATATCACCAGTTCCCACGCCTGTCAAGTCGGAACAGCCATTAATGGGCACGCCCCTCGCCCCACCCGTCCGCGACGACCAAAACCCTTCGCCCGCTCCCTGCTGTTCCACCCTCCCCCGCGCTTCCCGCCGGCGACTCCAGCCAGACACCAACCCGGCGCTGGTCACGGATGAACCGTAAGCGACACGTGGGTGTTGGGTCGCAACTGACGAGAAACCACCTGGGCAACGATGGCTGTCACCATTCCATCGACGGCCATGGCTACCCCTTCCGGATTCCGTTCGAAAACGTCCTCCGGCGTACCCGCATCCCCGCTGATCCGGATGGCCACGTTGACCGGAATCGAGCCCAGAAACGGGACCCCCAGGCCGGCTGCAGCTCGCTCCGCTCCGCCCTTGCCGAACAGGTCGTACGCCTTGCCAGTGTCGGGGGCGATGAAGTAGCTCATGTTCTCAACCACACCGAGAACCTCGACGTTCAGCTGCTGATACATGCGCGCCGCCCGGACCGCGTCCAGCAGGGCCACCTCCTGCGGCGTGCATACCACCACCGCACCGGTCATCGAAATCGACTGCGACAAGGTCAGCGGCACGTCGCCCGTACCCGGCGGGAGATCCACGATGAGGTAGTCGAGTTCGCCCCACTCGACCTGGCCGAGAAACTGGCGAATGGTGCCGTGGATCATCGGCCCGCGCCAGACAACGGCCTGCTGCGGCCCGATGAGAAAGCCGATGCTCATAACCTTGAGCCCGTGAACCCGGACCGGCTGAATGCGATCGCCGACCAGTGCCGGGCGCTGGTCTTCGACGCCGAGCATCTTGGGGATCGAGGGCCCGTAGACGTCCGCGTCGAGCAGGCCGACTTTGGCCCCTCGGCGAGCCAACCCCACGGCGACCAGCACGCTGATCGTACTCTTGCCCACACCGCCCTTGCCCGCGCCGACGGCCACCACGCTGTGGACATCCGGCAAGCTGACCTGCTCGGCAACGCTCGCCACCCGGTGACCCGCTGCAGAGCTATGAGCATGCCCGCAGGTCTGCCCGCCGCCGGGAGCACTGAACTCCACCGCCACCCCTCTGACGCCGCTAAGGGTGCGCACGGCGGCCTCGATGTCGCTGCGGATACGGTCCTTGAGGGGACAGGCCGGCGTGGTCAGCTCGACATGCACTCGCACCTCACCGTCGACCACAGTCACATCCCTGACCATGTCGAGCGATACGAGGTCCTGGTGCAGTTCGGGATCGTTCACTGCGCGCAGAACGTCAACCACCCGCTCGCGCGTCACCACATTGCTCTTGAACAACGCCATGGTGAGATCTTCCCGCCTGGTTGCTCGACCCCGCCGGGGCCGACGACGCTCGCCGGCCTGCACCTCCGGCAGAGCGACTGTAGGGGGCGAATGCGAGGGTTTCAATCGGCCGGCCCGCTACTTCGCGACCGGAGCGCGAGCCGCCCGGGCGATCCCCCGAAGCCGCAACCAGTCGGCGCAGTGCCCCGGCCAAGTGGCGAGCACCGGGTCGCGCGGACCCTTCATCGCTCCCAGACCGAATCCGTGGGGACCCTTCTCGTAGATGTGCATCTCCGCGGGCACGCCAGCCTTGCGCAACGCCAGATAGAAGTTAATACTGTTTTCAGGGGGTACACCCGTGTCCTCGTTGCTGTGAACCAGGAACGTGGGTGGCGTCCGGGCGGTTACCTGCTTCTCGTTGGACAGGCTCTCGACCAGCTTCGGATCCGGATTCTCGCCCAGCAGGTTGCGCTTCGAGCCGCTGTGCATCGTCGGCTCGGTGAAGGTGATCACCGGATACACCAGGATCGCGGCGTCCGGCCGGCAACTGACCCGCTCGATCGGATCGGAGGCCTGGGGGTCGCCGTCGTCGAAGTGCGTGGCCACCGTCGAAGCCAGATGCCCGCCGGCCGAGAAGCCGATCACGCCGATCTCCTTCGCGTCGACGCCCCACTCCGCACCACGGGCCCGCACCGTGCGAATGGCCCGCTGGACATCCTGCATCATGGCCGGGTGACGATAGCGCGGGGCAAGCCGGTACTTCAGGATGAAAGCGGCCACGCCCATGCAGTTGAGCCATTCGGCCACCTGCTTGCCCTCATGGTCCATGGCCAGCATCACATACGCCCCGCCCGGGCAGACGACCACCGCCCCGCCAGTTGCCATGTCCCGGGGCGGCAGGCAAACGGTCAGCGACGGCTTGTCGGCGTCTTCCATTCCCACCGCTCCTGGAGCGCCGTGCGGCCAGAGAAGCTCGACTCTGGGCTCTGCCGGGACCGAGGAGGTCGGTTCCTGGGCCCACGCCCGGTGAGAACCGCCAAGAGCTACCAGACCAACCACAACCATCCGCGCAATGTTCGTTCGCATGATCCTCTCGCTTGGCAATGAAAACCCTCAACCTGGCATTCGTGTCCACACGACTCAGCCACCCACCGCCGGCCGTGTGGCCAGATCTCCTTCGATGATCGAACGCAGCAGGACGAACTCGAGTTCGAAGACCCGCCTCAGTTCGGCGTTCGGCACGACGTCGCCGGTGACACCCATCTGGGCATCGCTGAAGCGCGAACCGAAACCGACAACCGTCACCGTGCCCCGACCGTAGCTTACACGGGCGGCGACCGGCCTGCCATGGAGCGTGACGAACGGCTCACCGCCAGCTACCGCGACCGCAGATTGGACGGCGACTTCGGCGGGCCAGCCCTTGGGAGTCACCAGCGTCCCACGGCCCACGTCCGCGTGAACAACCTCCATCTTGTACGGCCCCATGAGCCGGTTGGCGGTGGAGTTCGTGTTCTCCGGGGAATCGATGATGAGCAGCTTGCCACCGTTGCGCACGTAACTGCTGAACTGGTCCTGGACCCGGCGGCTCACCTGGACGTGGGGATAAAACAGCACAACCAGGTCACCGTCGAAGACGTCGTCTCGCGTGGTTCGTTGCGTGAAGTATCCCAGTCGTAGTATCCATCGCTCGAAAATGCCGAAACCGTCATCCGCAGCACTGATGAAGCCTCCCTTCGAGAGCGGCCCCCTGCAGTAGGTACGATCGATGGCTACTCGTACCATTGGCCCCACCGGCTTGGGCAGCGGCATCTGCCCACGATGCACAACGCCAACCACAGTTCCGGTGGCCGCCCAGCTCAGCATGCCGGCCGCAACGAGCGGCAGCCAGGTGCCCGACCGACCCCGAACCAGGAGAACACAGATGACCGCCGAAACCGCGCCGCCCAGCGTCAGCGGCCACCGGGGATCGGGTTGCGTGTCGCGGTGATTCAACCATTCGACCATCCCCAGCATGAGCTCCGGCTTGCCTCGCTCGAAGGCTGCGAAGTTGGAGAAGATGGTTGAATCTGTGAATGCCAGGACCCGCCCAGCGCCGCTTCTTGTCGACCAGAGTTGGATAAAGGCCCCGTAGCGGGCCTCGGCCCGGTCTTCGATCTGCGGGTAGAAGTTGCTGGCGTGGTAGTCGGCCGGCAGACTCTTCAGGCCGGTCGAGCGAATGACCGCTCGGCCGCCGCTTCCGGACGGCTCGATCGAACACGAGACGGCGAAATCCATCTCCCTGAGGCGCTGAACAACGGGATGCGGAAAAACGGATGGAACGTAGCCCTGCTCGAATGGACTCGCCGAAATGCGAAACAGGCAGTCGTACCGATAGCGGAATCCGAACCGCTCGGCGACTTGATTCAGGTACATGCCGGTCCCGAACACGTTGGTGTGCTCGCCGATGAGCAACACGCCGCCGCCGCGCTGCACGAATCGGCCAATCGCGTCCACTTCGCGCGGATTCCCCTTGTCCGCGTACGACTTGGTCGGCGTCTTGAGCACCAGGACATCGCAGTTCCGCAGCGTCTCGTCGCTGATCGGCGACTCGAGGCGACCCATGTCATAGAACCGGGAGAGATAGTCGTAGACACACGCATAGTTGTAACCTGACTCGTGGCCATACCATTCGGTGTCGTAGGGCCGGTCGGTACGCTCCCATTCAGAGTGATACTCGTCGACCAGAACACGGCCGGCCTTGCGCTCGCCGACAGGGCTCCAGACCGTCGCGGCCGTCAAGAGAATCACCGATACGATGCCGAACAGAACGGCCCCGAGACCACGCGGCCAGCCAGCACCGGGCCCCTTGGCCGGGGCAATCCCTGGACGATCCTGCCTGGCCAGCTCGGGGCGGACATCCACGAAGCACCAGAACAGCACGACGGGAGGAATGAGCAGCAGCACATGCACCCAGCGGCTCCAGAACTGCGTGGTTAGACCCAGGTCGGTGTCGTAGTCGGTACGCAGCGCTCGATGGAGAAAGAGCGCCATCAGCAGGCCGGCCCGCACCGGCAGCCAGACGGCCAGACACGCAGCCAGCCTCAACATGGCCGAGGCCAGACCCTTGCCGCGCGTGCCGGCCTCAAGTCGCCCCGACCTCACAGCCAACAGCGCGAAGCCACCTGCCAGCAGACACAGGGTGGCAGGGTCGATCAGCAGCTCCCACGTCGCCCCGAGCATGTGCGTCCGCCGCATCGTGCCCAACGCAACGTCCGCCTGGGTGGCCGCCGCATCTGCCCCGGCCAGTGATGCGATCGCAGCCAGTACTCGCGGCAGAGGCGACGGAAGATCGTGCGAGCGCGAGGTCAGGACTTCGTATCCCAGCATGACGAGTTGCTGGGTGAGCACGATAAGCCCCGCTGTGAGTCCGGCGCCGCCCAGGCCTCGCCGGACAACACCGGGCAACGGAAGCAGAACGAATACCGAGCCCACGACCAGCAGGATCGGAGCCAACCCAAGCGGGAGCGGGCTGCTCTGCAAGCACGGCAGCAGCAGCCCGAGGCACACCAGGAGCATGAGCAGCGCCAGTGCGGCCTGTCCCCGCCGCGGGATTCGATCGGCCCCTCCAACCAGGAACAGCGAACCCAACACCACGGCACACAGCCAAGAGAGCGGACGCACCGATTCATAGTACTCCTGGCCCAGCAGCCAGGAGCCGCTCAGTACGGCCAGGCCGACCCAAGCCAGTCTCATGATCCGCCCTCCCCACCGGAGCCGGGAGGTGATGTCAGAATCCTCTGCGTGGCCGGGAAAGTCGAAGAAGATGTTCTCTGTCCTTGCAATGGGGGAGCGGACCCGCCAACGGCCGAGCGTGGATTCGGAGGAACCCGGAGTGGCTGGCCCGTCCAGTAGGTTATCGCCCATCGCCAGAAATCAGCGTTCTCGCGCATGCCTTCGAACGGCTCGCCGCCTTCACGCTCGAGGTTCTTGTTCTCCGCGAAGCACGTGTCACCAACCAGGACGACCTTGCCCTTGCCGATCCGGCGCATGATCATCACATTCCTGTCGCCCGGGCCGTAGGCCATCACCCGGGCGTCGGGCTCGGTGCTCACCACCGGCCAGGCAGCATGGAACCGCACGTAGTTCATGAAACTTCCGGCGTTGTAGTACGGCGACTTGAAGTGCCCGAGCGGCGGCGATTCGGGAATGCGGCCCTGCGCATCCGGCGGATGCTCACCCAGGTATAGACCGTACTCGGCCATCAATGCCGGCAGGGCGGGCTTCCGCGGGTCCTCGTCGCCCACCGTGCCCACCAGGATACCCCCGTTCTCCACAAACTTGCGGATCGCCCGCCGCTCATCGGCGCTGTAGTCCCGCGAAGGCCCAATCGTGATCAGCAGGCCCGCGAAGCAGAAATGGATGAGGGCACCTGCGACCGGCATGTTCCAGGGTATCGCCAGGTGGATCACTTCCGACCAAGACCACGCCGGCAACCGGCCGAACGGCGTCTCCCCCGCCGGTGGCGGCCCCAAGCGTCTGTCCACCAAGCTCAGAATCGCTGGAGAACAATCGAGCAGCACCAAGTAGCAGAGATGGCCAACGAGGATCGCCAACAGGCCGAATGCGGCCCGAGCCAGCCGGCGGGACGGCGAGCTCGCAATCCAAAAAGCCAGCAACGCGAGCATAAGCGCCAAATAGTCCAGCCCGGCAAAGGTCGCTCCGACCTGCAGAGGAGTTCCGGTCAAACGCGTGGCTAGTACTACAACGCTAAGGATTCGGCCATCGGCAAGGCGTTATTTCGGCCAAGTATATGCCAATCCTGTGTAAACGACGCAGTGTTCGCTTGCGGTGCGAGCATCGGGCTGCCGCATTGCGGGCT